>CAUPZU010000002.1:0-152873 GCA_963516025.1 Acinetobacter lwoffii | reverse complement strand
CAGTCGGTAGAGCGACGGACTGTTAATCCGCAGGTCCCTGGTTCGAGCCCAGGTTGGAGAGCCAAATTCAAGAAAGCCCACTCATCATGAAGTGGGCTTTTTTATTACTTAAAATTTGACGGCTTGTTATTTTCAACTATTTAAAATGAATAATTATTTTCAATCCCTCATAAAACTCGATATATAAATACCCCTCTTTTAAAATTTCGAGATATAAAAAATCCCCCATAGATGGAGGATTTTTAAGCTGTCACCGAGATTAAGCCGCTTGAGCCGGAACACCGCTATGAAAACGGAAAGTTTCATCAGGCGTGAGAATTAGCTGTTTTTCAACTTCACGAATATGCAGGATTCGCTCCTGAATATCCTCTTTCGGATTTTTCAGTTTCGCTGTGGTAGCCACATCCATCGCCAAAGCCAGATAGTCTTCAAAATGGCGAGATTCGGACTTGAGCAGGTAGCGGTAGTAACGTGCCAATTCATCATCAACACGCGAAGCAAGCGCGTAAAAACGCTCACAGGAACGCGCTTCTACAAAGGCACCAATCACCAAGACATCAATCAAGGCTTCAGGTTCAAAAGTCCGGATTTCCTTACGCAAACCACCGGCATAACGCCCTGCACTCAAGTTTTGCCAAGCCTGACCGCGCTTGTTCATCAATTCAAGCACTTGCTCATAATGCAGCATTTCTTCACGCACCAGCTGTGCAAGCTTCACCTGTAGATCAACAAAATAGCTATAGCGAAACATCAGGTTCATGGCCGTGCTGGCTGCTTTTTTTTCACAGTTGGCATGATCTTGCATCAAGATTTCAAGATTTTCGACCGCCATATCCAGCCATGCTTGCGGTGTTTCACAACCGAGGAAAGCAATCACCGGCTGCATCAGTTCATCATAATTAATATTCGACATAATTACTCTAATCTTAACGCGCTGACTTAATCACGGCTTTCATTTGCTGAACCGCTTGTGCCAGACCAACAAATACCGCATCCGCAATTAAAGAATGACCGATATTGAGCTCATGAATCTGTGGAATCGCAGCAATCGGCGTCACGTTATCCAAATTTAAGCCATGGCCCGCATTTACCACCAAACCTTTAGATGCAGCATATTCAGCACCTTTCACAATGCGTTCCAGTTCCGCTTGTTGCGCTTCTGGAGTTTCTGCATCGGCATAGGCGCCTGTGTGAATCTCAATCGTCGGTGCACCACAAGCAACTGCTGCATCAATTTGTGCAAAATCGGCATCAATAAATAAAGATACATCACAACCAATGGCTTCCAGCTCTTGAGTCGCGGCTTTTACAGCATCAAAATTACCCACGACATCCAGACCACCTTCAGTGGTCACTTCCTGACGTTTTTCAGGAACAAAACAAACATGCTGTGGCTTGATTTCCTTGGCAAAGGCGATCATTTCATCTGTTACCGCCAACTCAAGGTTCATACGGGTTTTTAACGCAGGACGCATACGATGCACATCGTCATCCTGAATGTGACGACGGTCTTCACGCAAGTGCAAGGTAATGCCTTCTGCCCCTGCCTGTTCGCAGATCAATGCAGCATTGACTGGGTCTGGGTACGTCGTACCACGTGCTTGTCTTAATGTTGCGACATGGTCAATATTGACACCAAGTAATGCAGCCATAATCTTTTCCTAACTACGATTGAGATTGAGAGTTTTGAATCCAGAGTTGTCGACTTTTTAATGGTCGATCACCAAGCAAGGCCGTGATCACCTGTCGATACAGTTTCGTCAGTAATTGTAACTGTTCCGGATTAAAATCCCCACCATTTTCATACGTCAACATGCTTAAAATCTGTTGACCGGATAGGGTGGAGCGTAAGGCTTTGGCCGATGGCATAAAGCCGGCATTGAGCTGAAAATAATAGTGCTGTTGTGGATCAATCTGCGCCTGATTGGCATCTACTGAAAAATCCAGACCATAACCGAGTTCTTCCAGCAAAACATGCTCAAACTGGCGCAAGATCTGTTTTAAATATAAATTTGGATTAGATTGTACGGATAATTGCTGTAATGCAGTTAAGGTCTCAGCATATTTGGCAAAAGTTTGCGGCATTTCGACTTCTAAAGGACATAACCGCAACAGGATTTCATTCAGATAAAAACCCGAAAAAAAGGCATCGCCAAAAAAGAAAATCGGCTGATTGACAATTTCCAGTTTAGTAAAATTTTTGAGTTCGGATTTACCTGAAGCTTGCAAACGAATGGGCTGATATTGCGGTGGTGGCATTTGCCTGAGAATGCCGTCTACCCTGCCATATTCTTGGGTAAATAAATGCACAATATGACTGCGTTCACGGTACTTACGATGATGAATCAGATAACCATGCAGTACTTCGTTACGCATAAGCGGGCACTTTAATCCTTATCTTTTTTTGATTTTTTATCATCTTCTTCGTCATCCCCATCCGGGATCACTGCACCCACAACAGCCGCAGTGCCTTTGACTGCGACTTTTGTGGTTTTATAAGCCACTTTAACAGGAACCGTGACCACTTTATGAATACAGCCTTGCAGAAATAAAACACATGCAACCACTGCCAACACTTTCATCATCACGGAATTCCTTAAAAGGTCTTATCAAACTTATCGCTTAGATATCACTATAACCTAAGCTTTTTAATGCACGCTCATCATCAGACCAGCCACCTTTGACTTTCACCCAAAGGGTCAGCATGATTTTTTGCTCGAACATTTTTTCCATGTCGAGACGCGCATCCATACCGATTTTTTTCAGTTTGACACCTTTCTCGCCAATCACAATGGCTTTTTGGCTTGGACGATCGACAAAAATCGTGGCATCAATATAGGTACAGGCGGCTTTCATACGACCGGTTTTTTCATTTAAGACCGGCTCTTCAGTTTTAAAGGATTCGATCTGAACGGTCAAATCATATGGAAGCTCTTCACCCAGCTGACGCATGATCTTTTCACGGATAATTTCAGATGCCAGGAAACGCTCTGAACGATCGGTCAGTTGATCCAGTGAATACAGGGGTGGCTGGAATGGAAGATACTTGGCGATCGTGTCACGTAAATGTTCAAGATTGGCACCACGAAGTGCAGATACCGGTACGATTTCTGCAAAGTTCATCAGCTTTTCGCGTTCACGAATCAGCGGCAAAGCTTCGTTCTTGTTTTCAAAGGTATCCAGCTTGTTAATCACCAGAATCACTGGCATCTCTGCATTTTTCAGCTTTTCTAGTACCAGGTCATCATTTGGCGTCCACTTTTGTGCATCCACCACGAATAAAACTAGGTTCACATCGCGCAAAGCCGAATGTGCCGCACGGTTCATCATTTTATTGATGGCACGGACTTCTTTTTTATGCATCCCCGGTGTATCAACAAATACAGCCTGAGATTTTTCACGTGAATCAATCCCCACAATTTTATGACGTGTGGTTTGCGGTTTACGTGAGGTAATCGAAAGTTTTTGACCCAAAATATGGTTCATTAAGGTAGATTTGCCCACATTCGGGCGACCTACAATAGCAACAAAACCACTACGATAATCTGATGGGATTTCGGTGCCTTGCGCACTAAAAAATTGACTAATAAGGTCGTGACTGTCGCTTTGCGACTCGTGATCAGCATCAATGTGATCGGAATGAGTAGTCATTAAGACTTATGCTCCAAAAGTTTCAAAATATCCGCCGCAACGGCTTGTTCAGCAAAACGCCGGCTCGCGCCTTCGCCTTGCATGGTCGGCAATCCCGCAATCTGGCATTCCACTTTAAAATGCTGATTGGGTGCATCACCTTGAATATCTACAACCTCGTAAACTGGGAGAGGTTTCTTACGTGCTTGTAAATACTCTTGTAAGCGAGATTTAGGATCTTTAAGCTGATCTGTCGGCTCAATATGATCTAAATATGGCTCGTACCATTTTAACACAATCGGTTCTAGCACAGTGAGATCACCGCAGTCGACATAGATTGCACCAATAATAGCTTCTACGGTATCTGCCAGTATAGACTCACGATGATGACCACCAGATTTCAATTCACCGGTACTGAGAATTAAATTCTGACTCAGTTTTAAATCATTGGCGATTTTTCCTAATGCTTCCTGACGAACCAGGGTCGCACGCATACGCGTTAACCGGCCTTCATTTTCGCTTGGATAGGCATTAAAAAGATAATTCGCAATGATCATCCCTAAAAGAGAATCGCCTAGAAATTCCAGGCGCTCGTAGTTGTGTTTATGACTGACTGAACGATGAGTCAATGCCAGTTTCAGCAAATCAGCCTGTTTGAACTGATAGCCGATCCGTTTGGCAAGACGTTCATCATTTAGCTTTGACTGTGCTTTGATCAAACTCTTTCTCAAACTTCATCACTAAATCAATATTCATTATGAAATTTTTACGAATTTCATAATTCTTGTGCACCTGTAAACCATCGGTATTGGTGACTTTGGCAATTTCGTCAAACTTTAGATCACGAATATTATTCATTTCTAAACGCTGACTCATCTGTTGACGGAATTTTTCTGGCGTTATATTGGCTGGAGCACTTTTTAACAGCGCCTCAATCTCACCATCTACCATACGATCATCGAAGTATGGTCCCCACACCGCAATCGCCACTTTTGCAAGAAATGCAAAGCCCACGATTGCAAATAAAACCCCAATATAAGAAGCACCTTGTTGATGTCTCATTTTTATTTTCCTGATTGAAACAATTAATCGATTGTTCCGTTTCGACCAAACGATGGCAATTTAAAGCCAGGTTCTTTATGCATCCAGATATAGAAGGCACGACCTGTTAAGTTTTCTTCCGGAACAAGCCCCCAGAAACGACTGTCAGCACTCTGATCGCGATTATCCCCCATCGCAAAGTAGTGACCTTCTGGCACTGTTACTTCCCAATATAAACCATTTTCACCTGAATATTTACCATTTTCCAGATAGTTAATATAAGGTGCCTGACGAGCAACATTCACCCCTTCCAGCTCACGCATGGTAAAAGTATGCTCGCCCAGGGTTTCTTTATGATAAATAGCTGTCGGTGTATCTAAACGGTCTTTTTCGCGGCTAAATTCTACTGGAACTTTCGCTACTTTTTCACCATTAATGCTCAACTGGCCATGATCATAAACAATATGATCGCCTGGCAAGCCGACAATACGCTTGATATAACTGATAGTCGGTTGCGGTGGATAACGAAATACCGCTACATCACCACGTTCTGGACTGCCGGTATCAATAATTTTGGTATTGACCATAGGCAGTTTGATGCCATAGTCAAATTTATTCACCAGAATAAAATCACCGGTTTCCAGCGTCGGCACCATCGAATCGGATGGAATATTAAAAGGTTCATATAAAAACGAACGCAGTACCAGCACAATCGTCAGTACCGGCCAAAAGTCATAAGCCCAGGTGATAATGAAATTCTCATGGCCTTTGCCTCGGGTTTGTCTTTGTTTCAAAACAAACTTGTCTAGCAACCACACTGCAACAAAAAACAGGGTCGCAGGCACAAGAATCAAATTAAAATCAAAATCCATGGGCTTATATCCTTATTATTTTAGCGTTCGACTTTTAATACGGCTAAGAACGCTTCTTGCGGGATTTCTACACTACCCACCTGTTTCATGCGTTTCTTACCTTCTTTCTGTTTAGACAGAAGTTTTTTCTTACGTGACACGTCACCACCATAACACTTCGCCAATACGTTTTTACGCATCGCTTTTACAGTCGAACGGGCAATGATTTGTGCACCAATTGCAGCCTGAATCGCCACATCAAACATTTGACGTGGAATCAGGTCTTTCATTTTTTCAACCAGTGCAATACCACGATGACGTGCATCATTACGGTGACAGATCATCGCCAAGGCATCGACTTTTTCCCCATTGATCAAGACATCTACTTTGACTAAAGATGAGCTTTCAAAACGGACAAAGTTATAGTCCAGTGATGCAAAACCACGTGAACAAGACTTCAATTTATCAAAGAAGTCCATGACCACTTCGGCCATTGGAATTTCGAAAGTAATGGAAACCTGATTCGCCATAAACTTCATGTCTTTTTGCACACCACGGCGCTCAACACATAACGTCATGACGTTACCCAAGTATTCTTGCGGTACCAGAATATGACACTCAGCAATCGGTTCACGTAAATCTTCAACCGTTGAACCATCCGGCATTTTGGATGGACTGTCGATATAAATCGTCTGACCATTCTTCATCACCGCTTCATAAATTACGGTTGGCGCAGAAGAAATCAGGTCAAGATCATACTCGCGTTCCAGACGCTCCTGTACGATTTCCATGTGCAGCATGCCCAAGAAACCACAGCGGAAACCAAAACCGAGCGCATCTGAACTTTCAGGTTCAAAGAACAAGGCCGAGTCATTGATTTGCAGTTTATGCAATGCTTCACGGAAAGGTTCAAAATCGCTGGCATCAATCGGGAATAGACCGGCATAAACCTGCGGTTTCACCTTTTTAAAGCCCGGTAATGTTGCCACTTCAGGTGTCGCTGCCAGAGTAATCGTATCACCAACCGGTGCGCCGAAAATATCTTTAATACCAGCAATCACAAAGCCAACTTCACCCGCTTCCAGCATACCGGTTTCAGTATGTTTCGGGTTAAAGATCCCCACGGAAGTAATGATATGCGTTTGACCGGTTGATTTAATCAACATTTTGTCGCCTTTACGCACACGCCCCTGCTTGACCCGAACCAAAGAAACTACACCAAGGTAGTTATCAAACCATGAATCCACAATCAGCGCTTGTAACGGCGCTTCGCGATCACCCTCAGGTGCAGGAATTACATTGACCAGTGTTTCAAGCACACCTTCAATACCCAAACCTGTTTTTGCAGAACAGGTCGGCGCTTCTGTGGCTTCAATCCCGATAATGTCTTCAATTTCCTGAATGACACGTTCAGGTTCAGCTTGCGGCAAGTCGATCTTGTTCAGTACCGGAAGTACTTCCAGACCTTGTTCAATTGCGGTATAGCAGTTAGCAACAGACTGTGCTTCTACGCCCTGCGCAGCATCTACAACCAGCAAGGCACCTTCACAGGCAGCAAGGGAGCGTGAGACTTCATACGAAAAGTCGACGTGCCCCGGCGTATCAATAAAGTTCAACTGATACTCTTGACCATTAGGATGAGTATAGTACAAGGTTACCGAAGTGGCTTTAATGGTAATCCCACGTTCGCGCTCAAGCTCCATTGAGTCAAGGACTTGAGCCTGCATTTCACGATCTTGCAAGCCGCCACAAGTTTGAATAAAGCGATCCGCTAGGGTCGATTTACCGTGGTCAATGTGCGCAATAATCGAGAAGTTACGAATGTTTTTAATATCAACAGATTTTTTAGCTTGCGCCATGGGTTACCTTGAGAAAAAACACGCTATGTAATTTAAAAATATTACATAACAAAAGCCGAATAGAAATTGCGAAGGATTATAGCAGAATGGTGATCTAGAAAAAGAATTATATTTTTTCCTTTATTCCCTAGGTCGCGTACACCTCAGTCAGATGAAATCTGGATCACCATGATTAGAAAATAGCTCCCCAGCTCCACTTCTTCCTCAATATTATCAAAGTGTACTGATCAAACCGGAAAATGTTGCCTCATTAATCCAGATGTAAAGTTGAAAAGTCAAAAGGATTTACATGCTCTGAAAGTGGCTGATAAGCCTGAGTAAAAGTTGGTGACATACGTTTTGGACGCCCCGTGGCCATTTCGATACAAGCCCATTGCGTACTGCCGTTAAACAACAGGGTCTGATCCTGTGGTCGATAAAATGCGTATTGTCTAAAGGAATACAGGGCATTGATATCATTCAGCCAAGTGCGCAGAATAATCTCGTCTCCTTCAAAAGCTGCCTTGCGATATTGCACCTGATGTTCAACTGCGACCATGGCATGTTTCAGCTCTACATATTGCTTGAGTCCCAAGCCCAGTTTTTCAATATGAGCTGATGCGACATCCTGCATCCATTGCACATAGACCACATTGTTCACATGACCCAAACCATCAATATGTTTGGCTTGTACCTTTAAAGAAAGATCAAAAATACCACTCACTTTGCTGTTATCCTTTCCATGATTTTAAGGCTATAGAGTCTACCGAATTTATCGCTGGGGTAAATTGCAAAAAATAAAAAACCGCTTATACAAGCGGTCTTTCACAAAAATCTAGCAATTTTATGAGATACGCATCCCGACCACCGCAAGCTGCCCCTGACGAATCAAAGTCACGCGCGCGATGCTACCCTTTTTCAGTTCAGACACCTCCTGCACAAACTGATTTGAATTCAGTACTGTCTGGTTATTAATTTGAGTGATCACATCATTCGGCATGATTCGTGCCTGTGCTGCAATACCACCCGGACGTACATCCTGAATCACCACACCGCCTTTGATTTCCAGACTCGCCAACTCTGCTGGACTTAAGTCACGAATTGAAACCCCGATCACTGGTCCTTTGTTTGGTTGAGCCTGTGTGCCTGCTTTTGCCGGGGTATCATCTGGTGCCGCACTTAAAGTCGCTGCAATACTACGGCGTTTATCATCACGCAAGATTTCAAGTTGTACCTGCTGCTGAGGTGCAGTACGGTTCAGATAGTTCAACAGTTCACTGGTACGTGAAATTGGGGTACCGTTGTATTTCAAGATGACATCACTGGCACGCAGACCTGCACGTGCAGCCGGAGAGTTTGGTGCAACCTGAGTTACCAGAGAACCTTCTGGTTTAGGCAGGTTATAAGATTCGGCCAGGTTACGGTCGATATCCTGTAAACTTACGCCCAGATAAGAGCGGGTCACTTTACCATTCTTCTTCAGTTGATCTGCAACTTCCATTGCCACATCAATCGGAATCGAAAAGGATAAGCCCATATACCCACCGGTTCCACTAAAGATCCGTGAGTTGACACCGACTACTTCACCACGCTGGTTAAACAGAGGGCCACCTGAGTTACCCGGGTTCAATGCTACATCTGTCTGGATGAAAGGTACTGCAGTTTCACCCATCATATTACGCATTTTGGCACTGACAATTCCGGCAGAAGCTGAATAATCAAAACCAAATGGCGAACCAATTGCGAGTACAGGCTCACCAACACGTAAGCGTCCTACATCCCCTGTCCGTAATTCTGGAAAATTCGAGCCATTAACTTTAAGCAAAGCTACGTCAGTTCGTGCATCACTCCCAACAACAGTGGCATCAATTTCCCGACGGTCATTCAGGGTAATGGTGACTTTGGAAGCATCTTCAACCACATGATGATTGGTCAGCAGATAGCCATCCTTGCTGATAAAGAATGCACTGCCATAACCGGTTTTTTCCTGTGGCATACGCTGCTGCGGAATAATCACCTGATTGCCAAAAAAGCGGCGCAGAATTTCCGGAACTTGTTGTTGTAAGAGCTCTTCTTCGCTCATTTTTTTAACGACATTGACACTGACCACTGCAGGACTGACCTGCTCGACCAGATTTGAAAAATCAACCGGCGTGACCGCCTGCAACTGTGCAGCACTCATGGTGAGAGTCGCTGCAAATAATCCTTTTTTTAAGTCTAGAATTTTCATATAAATTATTCACTCAAATTGTTGATAAATTTATGTAAATAGGTTTTATCACAAACACTGTAAAGTTTAAGTAATAATATGTTTCAATACTTTATTCTGGGCAATATCTCATTATTAAAGCATTAAGTTAAGGCTTTGATTAATTTTTTTCATCAATAAATGAGCACTTCAACGCTTGCCTTTTGTACAAAAAAGCGCTGTTATTACCAAACTTTTTTTAAAATTAGCTGATGGACATGTCTAATTTATCCCTTACCCATCAATTTGACGTCATTATTGTGGGCAGTGGCGGTGCCGGTTTAAGTTTAGCCTTATCGCTCCCAGATCATTTTAATATTGCAGTCTTGGCGAAATCTACCCTGACAGATGCCAGCACTTTTTATGCTCAAGGTGGCGTGGCCGCAGTACTGGATGAAATGGATTCGATTGAACAACATATTGATGACACTATGATTGCAGGTGCGCAACTGTGTGAAATGGATGCGGTTAAACAGACGGTAGAAGGTGGCAAACCCTCGGTTGATTTCCTGCTGAAACATGGCGTTCAATTTACCCTCGATGAACAGGAACAATTACATCTCACCCGTGAAGGTGGTCATTCACAGCGCCGAATTATTCATGCGGCCGATGCGACTGGTCGTGCCATTTCCACTACTCTGGTACAACGTGCTCAAGAAAAACAGAATATTAAAATCTTTGAAAATTATATTGCGATTGACCTGATCTGTTCACAAAAGCTGGGGTTAGACGGCGATAATCGCGCGCTGGGTTTATATGTACTGGATGAAAAAACTGAAAAAGTGCATACCTTCTTGGCACCATTTACCGCCCTTGCCTGTGGCGGTGCTATGAAAGCTTATCTTTACACCTCAAATCCCGACATTGCCACGGGTGATGGTATTGCCATGGCTTATCGTGCCGGCTGCCGGGTCGCCAACATGGAATTTAACCAGTTTCACCCGACCTGCCTTTATCATCCACAAGCACGTTCTTTCCTAATTACTGAAGCAATGCGTGGCGAAGGCGCTTATCTGCGCCTGCCTGATGGTGAACGCTTTATGCTGCGTTTTGACGAACGCGCCGAACTCGCACCGCGTGATATTGTGGCACGTGCCATCGACTATGAAATCAAGCGTCTCGGTATTCGTCATGTCTGGCTGGACATTACCCATAAAGATGAAAGCTTTGTCAAAGAGCATTTCCCGACTCTGTATGCCCGTTTGCTTGAACTAGGGATCGATATTACCAAAGACATGATTCCAGTCGTTCCGGCAGCCCATTACACTTGCGGTGGCGTCGTGGTCGATGAAAACAGTCAGACTGATATTGCTGGACTCTATGCAATTGGGGAAACCTCTTATACTGGCCTGCATGGTGCTAACCGTATGGCCAGTAACTCACTTTTAGAATGTTTTGTCTATGGAATGAGTGCAGCCAAGCACATTCAGGAAAATTTCAAGGCCGATCAGCCAGCTCCTGCAGTCCCAGCTTGGGATGATTCTCAGGTGACCAACCCGGATGAGGATGTGGTGATTCTGCAAAACTGGGATGAACTGCGTCAAACCATGTGGAACTATGTCGGAATCGTACGCACGACGAAGCGTCTGGAACGTGCATTACATCGTATTGAAATGCTGAAAAAAGAAATTACCGAGTATTATCAGGATTACCAGGTCAGCAAAAATCTGATCGAGCTGCGCAATCTGGTGCTGGTGTCCGAGATGATTGTACGCTGTGCCATGCACCGCAAAGAATCTCGCGGTCTGCATTTCACCCTGGATTATCCAGAGCTGCTACCAGAACTACGCAAAACAGTCCTCATCCCACCAAATTTTGAAGTGGAAACACCTTTGGTGAATTGTTAAAAGTAGATGGAGATAACATCCTTGGATGATATCTCCTTTTCTTTTTAGATTTTTATTTGCTCAAAGTCAGCTTAGGCTATTTATAGCCAGTCTTCTAATTTCAAATATTTAACGTTGTGGTGGAATTGAATATGTTCCGGTCACATGCGCCACAGGTTCATCCTGATCAATCGAATAAATCCAGACTTCTCCCACGATCAGTGCCTTGCCGACCTTGATCAGCTTACATTCTCCCCGTATATCCGTTCCACCAGAAGGTTTACGTAAAAAATTGATATTCAAGTTAGTGGTCACGGCCAAACCGACCAATCCAATTTCACCCAGAATCGCCACATAAAGAGCAAAATCTGCCAAGGTCATCATGGTTGGACCAGAAACGGTGCCACCTGGACGCAATTCCTCTGAGCTCACCTGATACAGCAAAGTAGCTCCACGCGGAGAAACTACCTCAATCCTGCACTTCTCCAAGCTTTGTGGAAACTCTTGTTGTAAAAATTGTTCTATTTCAGTTTTAGTCGTTTTCATATTATAAAAAATCCTCTATATCCATTTTAATATAGAAGATTTTTCACGAATCACCCTAGAGAAAACTCAAATAAAAAAAGTATTTTAAGACCCAGCTTATTTTAGATAACTTAAGGCCTGCTCAAATACCTGTTCAGGGGTTTGGGTCGCATCCAGACGTTTGATGCGTTCTGGATAACGTTGCCACAAGCTTTCATACCCCGCTCTCACTTTCTCAAAGAAAGTGACTTTCTCCTGTTCAAAGCGATCCAGTGCACCGCGTTCACGTGCTCGGTTCATCCCCAGTTCAATAGGCGCTTCCAACCAGAAAGTAATGTCCGGCATACGTGCGACAAAGTGGTCATTGAGTAATTGCAACTTGGTTTCGCTCAGACCCCGACCTGCACATTGATAGGCAAAGCTGGCATCGCTAAAACGGTCACACAGGACAATTTTCCCGGCTGCTAATGCGGGCAGAATCACTTGTGCCAGATGCTGGGCACGCGCCGCATACATTAATAACAGCTCGGTATCATGCGCCATGGTTTCTTCATGATTCACTGTCAACAATAGCGAACGAATCTGCTCGGCCATCGGGGTTCCACCGGGTTCACGAGTCAAAATGACATCTTTACCCTGTGCGATAAAATCTTCATAGATCGAACGAATGAGCGTGGTTTTACCTACACCTTCTGTGCCTTCAAAGCTAATAAACATACTCATTCCTTATTTTTCGAGCGTAAAATCGTCAGATATTCCTGTACGGCTTTATTGTGATCATTCAGATTGCTCGTGAACTTATGTCCACCATTACCGGTAGCGACAAAATACAGGTTGTCAGAATTATCCGGATGCATGGCTGCTTCAATGGCTTTCTTGCTTGGCAACGCAATTGGCGTTGGCGGCAAACCTGAAATGGTATAGGTGTTATACGGTGTCGGTGTGCGTAAATCCTTGCGGGTAATATTGCCGTTATAGCTGTCACCCATTCCATAAATCACTGTTGGATCGGTCTGTAAACGCATGCCAATTTTTAAACGGCGTACAAATACCCCAGAAACCTGTTCTAATTCACGATCCACGCTGGTCTCTTTTTCAACAATCGATGCCATGATCAGCGCGTCATATTTATTCTGATATGGCAGATCAGCTGCACGTTTCGCCCACGCCTCATCCAGTGCTTTCATCTGGCGTTGATACAAATTGGTCAGAATTTTACGGTCAGTCTCACCTTTGGCAAAGAAATAAGTATCCGGTGCAAACAGCCCTTCAGGATGTGAAAACGGAATATTCAATTCTTTGAGTAATTGCGCGGTAGGCAGATGCAGCACTTCTTTAGTAACTAGATCATTTTTCTTCAGAGCACCAATCAGTTGCTTAAAGGTCGTGCCTTCAATTACCAGAATCCGGCTCATCTGTGCATTGTCTGCATCGGAAATCATCTCCAAAACCTGACGGATGCTCATGCCCTGACGCACTTCATACACGCCCGCTTTCATGGTGTCATGAATCATGATGCGCTGATACAGCTTGAGAATAATCGGGAAACTCACCTGATCTTCTGTGGCCAGACGATCAATAAAACCGGAATAGGTTTGACCAGATTCGATCGCGAGCAGCTGTTTTTTTCCTTCTACAGGATAATCCTTCCACAAACTGCTTTTCAGGATTAACGCCAAGATCAAAGCAATACCAATCAGGACTAAGGCAATTCCTTTGAAAGATGAGGAGAATCTCGCTTTATTTTTCTTTTTGGCTTTAGGTTTGGAAGCTGACATATTAAGACATCTGGTTTAATCGAAGACGGTTAAAAAGTTCAATACAAGCATTGCCATCCAAGGCGCGCTGCTCAAATTGCGTGACAATTTTCATCGGGTTGAGTGCATTGCAGAAAAACAGACTCCGAATATGGGAAATTTCATCCATACCGATATATCGTTGCTCATAGACAATACCCTGATCTTGCATACGTTGTAGAATTTCTGCACGCATGACACCGAAGACGCCATTATAACGAAGTTCCGGCGTAATCCATGTATTGTTTATACGAATGAAACAATTACTGCTTACCCCTTCGACAACACCGCCCTGTACATCTGTCACCAGGGCCTCAGGCCAGCCGCTTTGATCTGCTTCCTGTTTCAGCAAAACCTGCTCTAGACGGTTTAAGGTTTTTAGCCCTACCAGACTCGGCATCGTCAGTCCTAATGCCTGCTGTAAAATGCCACTTTGAATCTGCTCAAACTTAAAATCCTGTACGGTTTGAGGATAATAAAATAGCCAGAGATCTGCAGGATGATCCGGCAAGCTATAACCGCGCTGACCAATTCCACGACTCAGCACGATTTTCAATGTGCCATTCAGTTCATGTTCTGATGCACGTAAAATCTGTAAGCTTTCTGCAATCAGATCAAGATTGGCATTCAGGCTTAATTTCTGATTGCTAATGTGCAAACGTGCCAGATGACGATCATATAATTCAATCCGGTTATGCCGAATCCGGGCCGTGGTAAAACAGCCATCACCATAATGAAAGCCACGATCCAGCACATCTATCTGGCTGACCTGTTGGGCATTTTTTAAATACAGCATATTTTGCAGCCTCTAAAATGAAAAATTGAGCAGTCAGATTCAGGCTTCACCTATATATCTTTTTTACTCACATCCAATTCTTTTTTAATTATTTTTTATGCAAAAAATCTCAAGCTATTCTTGCCTCATCTAACAAAAGCTAAAAAACTTGAGGCAAAAAATGAACACGCGTAAATTAAAAATCGGGGTACTGGCAGCGCTACTTTCAGCAAGCGCATTGAGCGTTTCAGCAAAAGATTTCCTGAACGTATCTTATGACCCGACTCGCGAATTGTACGACAACTTTAATAAAGAATTCAGTGCTTACTGGAAAAAAACCACCGGTCAGGATATTAACTATAAACAGTCACATGGCGGTTCAGGCAAACAGGCACGTGCCGTGATTGACGGACTGGATGCCGATGTTGTAACACTGGCACTGGCAGCAGATATTGATGAAATTGCAGAACGTGGTTTGCTGCCTAAAGACTGGCAAAAGAAATTCCCGCAGAATTCGACACCCTATACTTCAACCATCGTTTTTCTTGTACGTAAAGGCAATCCAAAAGGAATCAAAGACTGGGGAGATCTGGTTAAACCAGGCGTAGACATTATTACCCCGAACCCAAAAACTTCAGGTGGTGCACGCTGGAATTATCTGGCTGCCTGGGCGTGGGCCAAACACCAGAAAGGTGGCAATGATGCCAAAGCACAAGACTTTGTCCGTCAAATCTACAAACAAACCAAAGTACTGGATTCGGGTGCACGTGGTGCTACCACGACTTTCGCTGAACGCGGGATTGGGGATGTATTACTGGCTTGGGAAAATGAAGCACATTTGGCCGTCCGCGAACAGCCGGGAAAATTTGAAATCATTACTCCTTCTCTGTCTATTCTGGCTGAACCACCCGTGGCAATCGTAGAAAAAAATGCCAAGAAAGATGGTAATGAACATCTGGCCAAAGCCTATTTAAATTACCTCTATTCACCTGCTGGACAGACTGTGGCGGCGAAAAACTTTTACCGTCCACGTAATGCGAATGTATTAAAGCAATACAGTACCGTATTCAAGTCCTTAAAACTGGTCACCATTGATAAAGAATTTGGTGGCTGGACCAAGGTTCAGAAACAGCATTTTGACAATGGCGGTGTGTTTGATCAGATTGTCAAAGCCAATCACGCAAAATAATACTTTAAATGCAGTTCATTATGGCCTTTATTCATAAGGCCATTCTTATTTCAAACACTTAAGAGCTTATTTATCTCTTTTTTTCATATAAAATTCATTTTTAATTATTTTTTATGCATAAAGAATAAGTTTATTCTGCGCTTATGTTACAGAACATATCAGAGATTCAGTCCAGATGAGCATTTCAAACACATTAAAACTTGGGGTTTTAGCAGCTGTTATCTCGGCAACCTCATTTGGTGCAGCAGCACGTGATTTTCTCAATGTATCCTATGATCCGACCCGTGAACTGTATGAAGATGTAAATAAGAATTTTGGCAAATATTGGGAAAGCCGTACCGGTCAAAAAATCAATTTCAAGCAATCGCATGGCGGTTCAGGCAAACAGGCACGTGCCGTGATTGATGGTCTGGATGCAGATATCGTAACGTTAGCATTGGCTGCCGATATTGATGTGCTGGCAGAAAAAGCTAAACTGTTACCTGCGGACTGGCAAAAGAAATTGCCGCAAAACTCGACGCCTTATACTTCAACCATCGTGTTCCTGGTGCGTAAAGGCAATCCGAAAGAGATTAAGGACTGGGGTGATCTGGTCAAACCGGGCGTAGCGATCATTACCCCAAACCCGAAAACTTCAGGCGGTGCACGCTGGAATTATCTGGCGGCTTGGGCTTGGGCCAAACATCAGGCGGGCGGCAACGATAAGACTGCGCAAGAATTTGTTCGTAAAATTTATAAAAATACCAAAGTTCTGGATTCCGGGGCACGTGGTTCAACCACGACCTTTGCTGAACGTGGCATTGGGGATGTTTTACTCGCATGGGAAAACGAAGCGCATTTAGCCCTTCGCGAACAGCCGGGCAAGTTTGAAATTATTACCCCTTCTCTGTCGATTCTGGCTGAGCCACCGGTGGCGATTGTAGAAAAAAATGCCAAGAAAAAAGGCAACCAGCACTTGGCTCAAGGTTATTTGAACTTCCTGTATTCGCCATTGGGTCAAGACCTGGCAGGTAAACATTATTATCGTCCACGTAATGCCAAAGTACTGGCCAAATACAGCCAAGTATTTAAGCCATTAAAACTGGTGACGATTGATCAGGAATTTGGCGGCTGGAGCAAGGTACAAAAAGCCCACTTTGAAAATGGTGGTGTATTTGACCAGATCGTTAAAGCCAACAGCGCGAAATAATCCTCCAGGCTGATTGATACAGGAGCATCGACATGATTCATACGCTTATCGTTCCCGGTGTAGGTGGCAGTGAATATAACCACTGGCAAACCTGCTTACAGCACCGGCTGATGCGATGCTCCCGTGTGCAGCAAAAGGACTGGAATCATCCGGTACTGGATGTCTGGGTGGCAGAATTTGTCAAAACTCTGCAAGCCATTCCAGCAGAGGTTCAGATTGTCGCACACAGCTTTGGCTGTCTGACCAGTATTGCGGCCCTTGCCCAACATCCCGAACTCAATGCAAAAGTAAAAAATCTGCTATTGGTGGCACCAGCTAATCCGGCACGATTTGGGGAAAATGGTTTTTCGCGCGACAGTCAGACTGACTACAGCACCTATTTTCAACGGCTCAAGCTTCAGGTGCCCACCACGTTATTGATCAGTGAAAATGATCCCTGGTTAAGTTTTGAAGATGCCCACATACTGGCCCAAACCTGGAAAATCAAACCAATTAATCTGGGTGCAGTCGGTCATGTCAATGTCGCTTCTGGTTTTGGCCCTTTTCCTGAAATTGAACACTATTTGATTTCAGAAAACACTATGCCCCATATCAGCAAAGTTGATGAGAGCAAGTGTTATTTTAAATTTGCATTTTAGTCGCTGCAAATTATGCTTGTGCCCAAATTGTTTTTTTATTTTAGCTGATTGACTTCAATCAGCTTTCTCTCTTCTGAGGAGTAATCATGTCGCAGCGATCCCGAGTGCTGCCAGGATTTGGTCTTTCTCTAGGCTTTACCCTAGCGTATTTGTCATTAATCGTTTTGATCCCGCTGTCAGCTGTTTTTATTAAATCACTGGGCATTGGCTGGGATGGCTTATGGGAAATCCTGAGCTCTGAACGTATCTTGAAATCATTGCAGTTAAGTTTCACCGCGGCCATTGTCGCTGCACTGGTCAATGTAGTGTTTGGCCTGTTACTGGCGTGGTGTCTGGTACGTTACAGCTTTCCGGGCAAACGTATTGTCGATGCCCTGGTAGATTTGCCTTTTGCCTTACCCACTGCGGTTGCGGGTATTGCCCTGACCTCTTTATATGCACCGACCGGCTGGATTGGTCAATATTTAGAACCGATTGGCATTCAAGTCGCTTATACCCCGATTGGTATTACACTGGCATTGATCTTTATTGGTCTGCCTTTTGTAGTGCGTACGGTTCAGCCAGTCCTTAGCGATCTGGAAACCGAACTGGAAGAAGCTGCATCTGCATTGGGTGCCAACCGTTTTCAGATTGTGACCAAAGTGATTTTCCCAATTCTGCTGCCTGCGCTGATCACTGGCTTCGCTTTAGCCTTTGCCCGTGGTGTCGGTGAATATGGTTCAGTGATCTTTATTGCTGGTAACCAGCCTTTTGAAACGGAAATTGCACCCTTAATGATTATTTCTCGCCTAGAAGAATATGACTATGCCGGTGCAACCACGATTGCTGTCGTCATGCTACTGATTTCCTTCGTGATGCTATTCCTGATTAACTTATTACAGGCATGGGCTAGCCGTCGTACCGGGAGAACTGCGCGATGAGTTTAAATACCAACAGCAATGCGCTGGCTGAAAAGTTGCAATCCCGTGATGCAACCCGTGAGCCAACTTGGGTACGCTATACGCTGCTCACTATTGCGCTGATTTTCTTTTTAAGCTGCTTGATTCTGCCCTTGATTCTGGTTTTTGTTGAAGCCTTTAAACAAGGGGTTGGCGTTTATACCCAAGCGCTGGTGCATCCGGATACCTTGTCGGCAGTAAAACTTACCTTGCTGACGGCTGCAATCGCAGTACCGCTCAACGTCGTATTTGGTGTTGCGGCAGCCTGGTCTGTAGCGAAGTTCAACTTTCCGGGGAAATCATTCCTGACCACCATTATTGATCTCCCTTTCTCGGTTTCACCTGTGATCGCGGGTATGATGCTGGTGCTGATTTTTGGTACCCAAGGCTGGATGGGTTCCTGGCTGATGGATCATGATATCAAGATCCTTTATGCAGTGCCTGCGATTGTCCTGGCGACTATCTTTATTACGGTACCTTTTGTTGCGCGTGAGCTAATTCCGTTAATGGAAGCACAAGGAACCGAAGAAGAAGAAGCTGCGATTGTACTCGGTGCATCTGGCTGGCAGACTTTCTGGAAAGTGACCCTGCCCAATATCAAATGGGGTCTGATCTATGGCGTGATTCTGTGTAATGCGCGGGCCATGGGTGAATTTGGTGCGGTGTCGGTGGTTTCCGGCCATATCCGTGGTGAAACCAATACCTTGCCGCTACACGTCGAAATTCTATATAACGAATATACCTTTAGTGCTGCGTTTGCCGTGTCATCACTCCTGGCTCTCCTCGCAATTGTAACCCTGATTTTAAAAACATGGGTGGAACTGCGCCAGGAAAAACAAGACAAACGTAATGAAGATTCAACAGTTTCTTAAGGAATGCCCACATGAGTATTCAAGTACAAAATATTGAAAAACACTTTGGTGCATTCCATGCACTGAAAAATATCTCGCTGGATTTTCCAGATGGTCAACTGGTCGCGCTTCTTGGCCCATCTGGTTGTGGCAAAACCACTTTGCTACGGATTATTGCCGGCCTGGAATCTGCGGATGGTGGCCAAGTGATTTTAGAAGGTCAGGATGCCACCAATGTTCATGTGCGTGAGCGTGAAGTCGGTTTTGTATTCCAGCACTATGCCCTGTTCCGTCATATGACGGTATTTGACAACATCGCCTTTGGCCTGCGTGTGCGTCCACGTAAAACCCGTCCATCAGAAGCGGAAATTAAAAAACGTGTGACACGTTTACTCGACTTGGTTCAGCTCGGTTTCCTGGCTGACCGATATCCAGCTCAACTTTCTGGGGGTCAGCGTCAGCGTATTGCCCTTGCACGTGCTCTGGCCGTTGAACCGCGTGTATTATTACTGGATGAACCTTTCGGCGCACTGGATGCCAAAGTCCGTAAGGAACTGCGTCGTTGGTTACGTACCCTGCATGACGAACTGCATATCACTTCAATCTTCGTGACTCATGATCAGGAAGAAGCACTTGAAGTTGCAGATCAGATCGTAGTAATGAACAAAGGCAATGTAGAGCAGATCGGTTCACCGCGTGAGGTCTATGAAACCCCGAAAACTCCATTTGTATTCGACTTTTTGGGTCAGGCGAACCGTTTTGAAGGTCAAAACAATGCAGGCATCATCCAGCTCGGTGAAGACCGTATTCAATTCGAGGGTGCAAAAAATGCCGCTCAAGGTGAAGTGATTTTATTCGCACGTCCAGATGAACTACGCATCCATGCACAGCCACACGACAATGCCATTCAGGCGACCTTCATTCGTGAATTATGGATCGCGGGTAAAGTAGTTGCTGAGCTAAATGACCGTCAAGGCAATCTGATTGAAATTTTACTGACGCCTGATGAAGCGAGAGCGCACCAATTCCGCCCAAATCAAACTGTTTGGTTAAGTGCGGTGAACTTGCATTTATTTGAAAACTAGGTCGCTTAAGATCAAAAGATGGGGCTTTAAAATGCCCCATCCTCTTCTAGGGTAAAAGAATTATGAATTTCCAACAATTAAGAATTATACGAGAAACGGTTAGACAAAACTTTAATTTAACTGAAGCTTCCGCTGCGCTTTATACTTCGCAGTCCGGGGTCAGTAAGCATATTAAAGATCTGGAAGATGAACTGGGGGTGCAGCTATTTATCCGCAAAGGTAAACGTCTACTGGGCTTAACCGAACCGGGTCAGGCACTTTTAGGCATTGTGGAACGCATGCTGGTCGATGCCGACAATATCAAACGTCTGGCCGATGATTTCAATAAAGTCGATGAAGGCACATTGACCATTGCCACCACACATACCCAGGCGCGTTATGTGTTGCCACCAATTGTCAGCCAATTCAAAAAAGAATTCCCTAAAGTACATTTGATTTTGCAACAGGCCAGCCCGGTTGAAATCACGGAAATGCTGCTGCAAGGTCAAGCCGATATTGGTATTGCGACCGAAGCACTCACCACTGAAGATAATTTGGCCAGCGTGCCTTATTATAACTGGCAGCATAGTATTATTACCCCGCAAAATCATCCACTGGCAAGCAAAGAACACGTGCTCATCGAAGATCTGGCGCACTACCCGATTATTACCTATCATGGTGGTTTTACCGGTCGCTCCAAGATTGATACCGCCTTTGAAGAAGCTGGTTTTGATGTAGATATTGTGATGTCCGCGCTTGATGCCGATGTCATCAAGACCTATGTAGAAATGAATATGGGCATCGGCATTGTCAACGATGTGGCCTATGACCCGGAGCGTGATTACCGTTTAAAGCAGATTAAAACCGATATTTTCGGCGTAAATACCACCTGGATTGCAGTGCGTAAAGGTCATTTATTACGCGGTTATGGCTACGAGTTTATTTCCCTCTGCTCACCAGACGCAGATATTAAGGCACTGAAAAAAGTGGCTTATCCAGACGAATAAAGTGCAATATTTTAAGTTTTTAATCAAAGAGGCTACATCGCCTCTTTTTTATTTTTTGAGTAGATAAAGAGTACAAATTTCAAGCATAATCACATGCATAATAAATTGAATTATACCAAGATGATCAATAATAAATTTGCTCTTTTCTGCATGGGGTTGTTTTTCTCTGAGTCAGGTTATGCAGCAGCGTTTGAACAATCTGGTCAGTCCATTCAATCTTTTTTTGAAGAAAATCATTATGCTGAAGTTTCTCTAGCTTGGGTCCGCCCTGATATCAGCGGTCAGGTACAACATACCGAAGAGCTGCAACAATTAGGCATCACTGATTTTTCTACAGGAAATCTTACCCATAGCGAATGGATTTCCAATGCCGCATTAAAAGTCCAATTGAATCCTCAAATGTCGTGGGGACTGATTTACGATCAACCTTATTCTATAGATATCGCTTATCATTATGATCCTGTTTTTGCAGGTGCAGCGCTTCCAATTGAGGCTGCTACTATTCAGTTTGAGAGCCATAATTTGACCTCATTAATTGGCTTTCAACCAAACGATAACTGGAATTTTTATACAGGGCTAAGTTATCAAAGCTTAGAGGGAAATTTATATTTATCCGGGCAGACATTTTATATATTCAATGGTTATCGAGCCACATTTGAACGAGATCCCGCTTGGGGCTGGCTTGCAGGAATCAGTTATCAGATTCCTGAATATTTTTTTAGAACCGCACTGACCTATCGTTCTGCAATTACTCATCACAATAAAACCACTGAATCCATTATTGTAGGTACAAATCCAGCACCTTATACAGAAATTCAAACTCCACAGTCTGTGAACTTGGATTTTCAGACAGCTTTAACTGATCAAAATGCGCTCTATGGCACGCTGCGTTGGTCAAACTGGCAAAATTTCGTGATCCAGCCGCCTAAATTTGGCGCTGTAATTGACTATGCGGCCTTACAGTTCCCTGAAGTAAAATCTTTTAGAATGATTGATTATCGTAAGGATCAATGGTCTGGAAAAATCGGACTTGTTCATCAATGGCCATCTTTTGGCATAAATTCGATCGAAATTTTATGGGATTCTGGTACAGGAAATCCGGCTTCAACATTGAATCCGAGTGATGGCTATTGGGGCATCGGACTAGCTCATCTTTATAAGATTCAACAGACTTGGGATATTGCGACAGGCCTATATTATTTAAAGTTTCAAAAACCTGAAATTTCCTCATCCGAACCTATTACGCCACAGATTGCAGGTTTATCTGCAGTTTCCGATAATAGTGCCTGGATTCTAGGTTTGAACCTGGGTTATCACTTTTAAAATTGTTCTAAAAATACAAAAAAACGGGCCGAAGCCCGTTTTTTTATGAGGTTAAATCTTAGAAGCGGAAGCTTACACCAAGTTTAGCGACTGGTAGCCATTCGTACTCATTGTCGTTACGAATATCATCTTCTTCCAACTGAACTTGTTGGTTAAAGTCAGCAATAACTCCAGGATTTGTAGGAGTAGCAACTCCACTTGAAGTTAAGTTAACTGTTGGATTTCCATTGTAGTAAGCACCAATTTCACCAAACACACCCCAACGATTAGTAATCGCTGGAGAGAAACCAATACCTAGGTAGGGTGCAATATTATTTTTATAAGATAGGTCACCACTAATACGTGCATCTCCTACTGCCTTGAATTCAACATCATTTACGGAGAAGGTTTCACCCGAACGAACTCGACGATCGATATCATATTGATTATCTACATAAGCTACACCAGCCGCCATATAGAACCAGTTTGCCCAAGGACGGATTTCAGCATTTAGGTAAGTCAGGTTATTGTCCATATCCAGGTCATAATCAGAACCATTGATTGATAAATCATCCGACCAGGAAATATCACCGCCGTTATAACCTAAAGTGACGCCTACATATGGGTTAGCACTCCAGGAAATTGCACCACCATAACCGGTAGTACCGACTTCAGCACGAACAGAAGCTGGTTTAAAGAAAGAGAATTCAGCAACGCCTTCATCTGTTACGATTGTTTCATCAGCAGCCATCGCAGAACCCGCTGCTAGAGCTAAGACTGATACTGCTAAAATATTATGTAAAGATTTCATTATTTCTCTCCTCAAAAGAACTTATTTTGATCATTAGTTATTCGTGATAGGCTCAATATAAAGGACTTAAAAAATATTTTTTATTCACATTTTGCTCATCTTTTGTTATTTTTTGATACAAATTAATTTTTCTTGTTGAGAACCAAGTGTTTTCTAACACTTCTCCTACATTTCAACATAATGAAAAAGTACACTTATCACTTTAATAATTTCACGCTTTCTACACTTCTGGTTATTTTTCATCTATTTTTAGTGCTTTCAACTATTTTTCCTGCAATATAGTGTAAAATCTAGAAAATTTTTTTCTGGAAGGAAGATCATGTCGCAGCTTTCAACAATCATTGAACAAGCGTTTGAAGACCGTGCGAATTTTACAGCTGCAGATTGCTCTGCTGAAATCCGTCAAGCAGTTGAGGAAGTAATTGCTGGTCTAGACAATGGTACTTTACGTGTTGCTGAAAAAATCGATGGTGAATGGGTTGTTCATCAATGGATTAAAAAAGCGGTATTGTTATCATTTAAATTAAACGACAACAAACCAATGGAAGCTTGTGATCTTCGTTTCTATGACAAAGTAGAGACTAAATTCTCAGGTTGGACTGAAGAACAATTCAAGGCTGCTGGCGTACGTGTTGTACCGCCTGCTGTTGCACGTAAAGGTTCTTTCCAGGCTAAAGGCGTGATCTTGATGCCTTCTTATGTCAACATTGGTGCTTATGTAGATGAAGGCACGATGGTTGATACTTGGGCAACTGTAGGTTCATGTGCACAAATCGGTAAAAATGTTCACTTGTCAGGTGGTGTAGGTATTGGTGGTGTACTTGAACCGCTTCAAGCGAATCCAACCATTATTGAAGATAACTGCTTTATCGGTGCACGTTCTGAAATCGTTGAAGGCGTAATCGTTGAAGAAGGTTCTGTGATTTCAATGGGCGTATTCATTGGTCAATCAACCAAGATTTATGACCGTGCCACTGGCGAAATCCACTACGGCCGTGTACCAGCAGGTTCTGTCGTTGTTGCGGGTAGCCTTCCGTCTAAATGCGGTACTTACAGCTTGTATGCTGCCATCATCGTGAAAAAAGTTGATGCACAAACTCGTTCTAAAACAAGCCTGAACGATCTATTACGCGAAGACTAAGATGTCTTAACTTAGAGGACACATTCGTGTTCCTCGGAGCCTCAACCGCTCCTCGTCTCTACGATTAGTAATAATCGTAGGGATTTTTATTTTTATACCCGGTTATTTATTTCTCATTGGTTAGTTTTGTTATGAATACGCTTCGATCTTCCGCAATTCCTGTCTCTGATCCATCTGCGGGTTTACGCATTACGGAGATTTTCTATTCATTACAAGGTGAAGCCAATGCCGCAGGACTACCAACGGTATTTATCCGTTTAACCGGTTGCCCATTACGTTGTAGCTATTGTGATACCACCTATTCCTTTGAAGGCGGTGAGCGTCAGTCTCTGGACGATATTATCCAGGCCACGCTTGATTTTAAAACCCCTTATGTCTGTGTGACCGGCGGTGAACCACTGGCACAACCGAATGCCCTACCCCTGATGCAGCGACTTGCGGATTTAGGATGTGAAGTTTCACTTGAAACCAGTGGCGCTTTAGATGTGTCCAAAGTGGATCCGCGTGTTTCCAAAGTCCTCGATTTAAAAACACCAACTTCAGGTGAAGTTGCACGGAATTTGCTTGCTAATCTCGATCATTTAACTGCACATGATCAAATCAAGTTTGTGATATGCAATCGTGAAGATTATGAATGGTCAAAGCAGCAGTTAGAACTGTACCAACTTCAAGATAAAGTGAGTACAGTTTGGTTTTCGCCTGCATTTGCGGTCGAAAAAGGTGTGGTTTGTTTACCACCACTGGCACGTGATTTGGCTCAGTGGATTTTAGAAGACCATCTCCCTGTTCGTTTCCAGTTACAGCTACACAAGTTGTTATGGAATGATGAAACTGGTCGTTAATTTTTTGTAAAGTATTTTTTTGGAGAATCAGCTTATGCGCCCTCGTGCCATTGTCCTGTTATCTGGCGGATTAGACTCAACAACATGTCTGGCTTGGGCGCAGGCACGCTATGAATGTATCGCACTCAGTTTTCGATATGGTCAGCGTTCAACGACCGAGCTGGATGCAGCAAAAGCTTTAACGCAACGTGCGGGTGTGGAACATCGAGTGATCAATATTGATCTGGGTAATCTGGGTGGCTCAGCCCTTACCGATCATAGTATTGAGGTGCCCGACCATGAACAGGCTGGTATTCCGATTACCTATGTTCCTGCACGTAATACCATCTTCTTATCTTACGCCTTAGCAGCAGCTGAAGTGTTCGAGGCTGAAGCGATTGTCATCGGAATTAATGCGGTTGATTACTCCGGTTATCCGGATTGCCGTCCGGAATTTATCGACGCATTTGCCAACATGGCACGCCTTGCGACCAAGGTTGGCGTAGAGGGTCAGGCGCTCAAATTTGAAACACCTTTGTTACATTTATCCAAAGCAAATATTATTCGCTTAGGTATTGAACATGGCGTAGACTACAGTCAAACGGTGTCATGCTATCAAGCAGATGACCAAGGACGTGCCTGTGGCAAATGCGACAGTTGTCGTTTACGTAAACAGGGTTTTGCGGACGCAGGTGTTGAAGACCCGACACGTTATATACCGTAATAACAAGGTAGAGTTTATGAAGAATTTAAAACCAAGCATCGTGCTTTCAGCAATTGTTTCAGCTGCTGCTATGTTCGCAACTACAGCTCAAGCGGCTGATGACAAATTACAACAAGCTTATAAAAGCACCAATGTAAAATCTGCATTGATCAATGTTTGTAAAAATGAAACTGGCAAAAGCAAAAAATTGACATCTGCTGAAGTCAGCAAATATTGTGGTTGTGCTATTGAAGCAGATGGCAAATTAACCAATGCACAAAAATGGGAAATTCAAAGCACTATTAACCAGAAGAAAAGCCCAGGCACTTTAGCTTTTGTACAGAAGCAGAATAAAGATCTTCAAGCATGCTTTGGTCCACAGTTAACAGGCAAACTGAAAACTTTGACTGAAGAAGCAATGAAATCAGCTCAAGCGGCACCAAAGAAATAAGATCTGATTATTCTTTGATAAAATAAGCCACTATAATGTGGCTTATTTTTTTGAAAAAATTTAAAGAAAACAGGAGTTTTTATGTCTGAAATTAGTTTGCTTGACCAGAATTTTCCTGCGACCACAGGCGAAATCAATTTAACCCAGTTAAATACAGAATGGCTGGTGATTTATTTTTATCCTAAAGATTCTACGCCAGGTTGTACCACTCAGGCAGTTGGCTTTTCCTGTTTAAAAGATCAGTTCGATGCTTTGAACACCACAATTCTTGGCGTATCCCGTGATTCGGTAAAAGCGCATCAGAACTTTACTGAAAAGCAGAATTTGAGTATCAATCTGATCAGCGATAAAGAAGAAATTTTGTGTCATCATTTTGATGTGATTAAAGAAAAGAACATGTATGGCAAACAAGTGATGGGCATTGAGCGTTCGACTTTCATTTTCCATAATGGTCAACTGGTGAAAGAATACCGTAAAGTGAAAGCAGCCGGTCATGCTGAGCAAGTGCTGGAAGATTTAAAAGCATTGCAAGCTGCTTAATAATTGCATGCTTGTGTATAAATAGAAGCTCGAACCATTCGGGCTTTTTTTACAATAACTTTCATATCATCAAGTATTTTATATTTCCCCTAGTTCATTTCACACTGTCCTGATAGATGAAGATTCACTTTATCCCCTACGCCGGCAATTCCTTTTTTCATACCAAAATCCCTACGGTTAATCACGGCAGATGCCTGAACATCAAGCAGGTTGGCATTCGACATACTGGGTTTAAAGGTTGTTTCAAAAATCACAGGCTTGGTCACACCACGCAGGGTTAAATGACCTAAAACATTGTATTTGCCATTGCCCAAGTCTTTAAACTGGATACTTTTAAAAATTACAGTCTTATATTTTTCTACATAAAACAGGTCTTCGCCCAGAATCATATGTTTAAATAGCGGCTTACTAAAGCTTAAACTTTCCACATCCATGACCAGATGGGTTGAGGCATTTTGCGGTGCTTTAGCATCAAACTGCATCGTGGATTGAACCTGATTGAACTTGGCTTTAACTACAGTAAGACCCATCGACTTAATCTCAAAACCGACATCACTTTTGGGAGTTAAGGTCCATGATCTTGCAAAAGACTGACTAGTCAAAGCTAAACAGATCGCTAGGCTAAGGAGCCCAGTTTTTATTATTGTTTTCAATTTTAAATCCACCTTGTTTAATTTCTTATTAATCGGATTTAAGTACACGGCTTAATCTGAAACTAAATTTTCTTGTTTTTTGAGCGAACAGGTTTTCGTTATTTTTATACCAGTTTATTGAAGTTTTTGTAAAATCATTCATGACTAACGGACAAAATACTTGCGCTGATTTTTCTCTTATAAGTGGCCCTGCTAGGCTAGCAGGAGACTGTTTTCATCTTATAAGATTCTGATTTTATAAATTTTTTGTACAAACAGATCGTTTATTTTAAGTTCAATTTATATTGGAAATATCCATGTGCTTGCAGCACTGAAAAGAGTTGTTTTCTGCGCTGCCTATTCTCCATCACTATCTAAAATGACACGCTTAGATAACTCTTAACCGATCTATCGGCTTTCGTAGCCTGAATCAAATACTGAGAATTAATGACACTGCGACGCCCCACATAGTACAGGCAATAATAGCATCCAGTATTTTCCATGCTTTTGGATGTTGGAACCAAGGCGTCAGTATCTTTGCCCCATATCCCAAACTAAAGAAGAAAAACCAGGAAGCACAGACAGCACCTAAAGCAAACCACCATTTTCCTAAGGCGTATTGGGTTGAAATTGATCCAATCAATATGACTGTGTCTAAGTAAACATGCGGATTTAGCCAGGTAAAAGCCAAGCAGATCATCAGTACTTGTAGAAAATGCTCTGTTAGCTGATCACTTGGTGCCAAAACCTCTGTTGATTTAAATGCGCTGATCGCATGGTGCAAACCATAATAAAATAGGAATCCTGCGCCAATATATTTAGAAAATATAACAATATCCGGATAATGTTCAATAACGCGCGCAAAGCCCAGTACGCCAAGCAGAATTAAAATGGAATCAGACAAGGCACAAATCACACAGACCCAGAACACATGCTGCTGTTTTAAACCTTGTTTTAATACAAAAGCATTCTGTGCACCGATACTGACAATCAGGCTCATTCCCACAGCAAAACCACTCATCATATAACTGAACATCACATTCCCCTTTTTCGAATAAATGAATTATTGAACAAAATGAGTACGATTAATTAAAACTAAGTTAATATCAATTTAACTAAATTATTTTTAGATAATAGAAATGCTGAATGCGAAACAATGTGATGCTTTTTATGCAGTTGCAAAAACGGGAAGTTTCGATCTAGCTGCCGAGCAGCTAAATATTACTGCTTCGGCAGTGACCCTTCGTGTTCAAAGTCTGGAAAAAAAATTGGGACAATTGCTTCTGGTCAGAGATCGGCCTTGCCGTGTGACGCAATCCGGGCAAACTTTATTGCATTATTTACAGCATCAACGTTTACTAGAACAGAATTTGATGCAGGATTTGGGTGGACAATTGCAACATGAAGGTTTCTATTGTATGAATATTGCCACCAATGCCGATTCACTCGCGACCTGGTTGTTACCAACCTTACAAGCCCAGCTGATCCAGTATAAAATTGTGTTGCATTTTCAGGTAGATGATCAATCTCAGACTCATCATCTGTTAGAAGCAGGTCTCGTCAATGCCTGTTTGAGTACTGAAGCCAAGGCAATGAAAGGTTGCCGGGCAGAATTGATCGGACAGATGCAGTATCGTCTGGTCGCCACCCCTGAGTTTTCCCGAAACTGGTTTTATCAAGGGGTACATCGGGATGCTCTACGCCTTGCTCCTGCCATTATTTTTAATGAAAAAGACCAGTTACATACCCAGTTTATTCAGCACGAATTTGGCCTGAACCTTGCACAATATCCTCATTTTTTTATTCCATCGACCCATGCATTTTTTGATGCGATTGTCATGGGTCTAGGCTATGGCTGGCTGCCGGACTATCAAACCAGAGATTTGCTGGAGTCAGGTCGACTGCTTGAGCTTTCAAGTGAGATGCGAATTGAAGTGCCCTTGTATTGGCATCACTGGAAAGAACAGTCTCCTGCTCTAGAAATCCTTGGGGAATGTTTGAAACAGCATGCTCAAACTACCATGAATCAACCCATACCAACCTGATACTTTTAAAGCAGATTGGTTTTATCATTCTGGGCAAATTTTTCACTGAGTTGCTGATAGGTCGTGGTTTTTTGGAAATTCTCTAGAAAATCAATCGTGCCTTGTGGAAATTTATCCCGTTGAATTTCGCCGCGATAATAAGCTTCACGCATCGGCGTAGCGGATAAGGCATCTTCAAGGCTGTCAAGTTCGACCATTTTCCATTCTGGAAAAAACTTTAAATAATAAGAAGAATCATCTTTAAAGTGCCCAATCAGCCCAACTTTGGCATTTGGTTCAATAACCTGATTCACCAGCGATTTCACCAGTTTTTGCCATTTTTCATCATTATAAACATCTATGACTTCTACAAATTTGATCCGAGCCCGATCTTCTGGACTAAAATTTGACAGGATCATGGCTTCACGCTCCGAAGCCAAGAATGGATTCTTGATATTGCGTTCATTTTGCGCAGAACCGAGAGCCAAAATCACATGTTGACTGTGCTGCAGGGCAATATTAATAGTTTGCATGTGTGCCAGATGAAAAGGCTGAAAGCGGCCAATGAAAACCAGATAATCAAATGTATAGTTCATAAGGGATCAGTTTTTTATGACTCATGAGTTGTGCTGTCCCAATAAATATGCGACATAATCATTCCCATAAAATCAAATTAAGTTTTAAAGCAAGGATAGTACGATGACACTGAGCTGTATTCAACAACCTCATGAGCATTTGAATGCGAATTTAGAACATGGTGTACTCACTTTGGCCATCAATCGCCCGGAAGCGAAAAATGCGCTATATAGCGAGCTTTATTTATGGATTGCGAAAGCCTTGGATGAAGCAGATCAGGCGCCTGAAGTTCGTGTAGTTGTATTGCGTGGTCAGGATGCGGACTTTAGTGCCGGTAATGATATGCAGGATTTTATGAAATCTGCTGCGAAGAAAGGTCAGGCACCCGCTGCTGAAGGCCCGCCGTTTGTTTTACTCAAATCTGCTGCAAAATTTTCCAAGCCTTTGATTGCTGCGGTGCGTGGTGTTGCAATCGGCATTGGCGTGACAATCTTACTGCATTGTGATCTAGTTTATAGTGACAATACTGCCCTGTTCCAGATTCCATTTGTCAGTCTGGGTTTATCGCCTGAAGGCGCTTCAAGCAAGCTGTTGATTCAGCAAGCGGGTTATCATAAAGCGGCAGAATTATTGCTGACTGCGCAAAAATTCAATAGCGAAAAAGCGCTCGACGCAGGTCTGGTGAATAGCATTGAAGAAGATGTTTACACTAAAGCAGCAGAACAAGCTGCCCAGCTCTCTGCCCTGCCATTGGCATCACTGGTGCAATCCAAATCCTTGATGAAACACAATGTGAATGAAATTGTAGAATGGATTGACCATGAAGCAGAAATTTTCATGCAGCGTGTCGGCTCGCCAGAAATGCTGGAAGCGGTTCAAGCGTTTATGCAAAAACGTAAACCTGATTTCACACAATTCAACTAATTTTCAAACTTATGAGTTCAATGAGGTGGTTTAGACTGCCTCAATCTTTTATTTTTCCAAGAATCTGAAGTATGCCAAATCAAAACTCCCAAACCTCTTCCCAAACAACAGACAGTTCAAATCCAGAAAAGAAACGTTATTACGAACCTGCACCTCAAGATATAGATGTCGATAATTTTCGTAAGGTGATTGAAAGCCGACGTTCGGTGCGTAAATTTACCAAAAGGCCAATTCCTGTCGAAGTTCTAGATGCCTGTCTGGATCTGGCATTGTTGGCCCCGAATTCGTCGAACTTGCAGCCTTGGACTTTTTATGTGGTACAAAATTCAAGCAAGAAAAAACATCTGGTCAAAGCCTGTATGAGTCAACTGGCAGCCAAAACAGCTTCTGAGCTAATTGTCTGTATCGCACGTACCGACCGTATCGATGAAATGGCGAAACGTAATGTAAATGAATTTCCATTTCCAGAAGCACCGCCCGCGATTAAGAAATACTATAAATATATTCCTTACAACTATAAGACTGGTTATCTGAATGCTTTTGGTAACTTTAAGAAAGTGGCTTTCAAAGTTGCCCGTACATTGGACAAACAAATGCCAGTGTCTGCTTTCAGCCCGGCTGATGCGAAACTCTGGGCGACCAAAACGACGGCGCTCGCTTGTGAAAATCTGGTTTTAGCTTTACGTGCTTATGGTTTTGACAGCTGTATGATGGAAGGTTTTGATGAGCCGATGGTTCGTGAAATTCTGAAATTAAATGATGAACAGTATCCGGTCATGGTAATTGGTGCAGGTGAACGTGCCGAAGATGGAGTATTCTTCCCTCAGTACCGTTTTGATCGTGAGCTGTTTATTCAGAAGGTTTAATAGCAGCTATAGAAAAACAAAGCCTTAAGTTCTACCTCATTTGGTGATATGGATATCGCGCTTAGGCAGAGATTCAAGAATGAATTTCTGCCTAACACATAATTTTGCTTATCCTATGCAATATATTTTTCGTTCTTTAAAGCCCTATCAGCCTGCAAACAGAGAGTGAAGTCTTCACGCTATATGAAAGCTATGCCATCTTAAAAATGCCAGTAAATAATCAAAACCTATGAATAGTGGGTTCTCAATTTCCGATAATCAACCCAGTTACAATGAAACCCGACGGGTACACGTACCTGTAAATGAATGGTTGCAATCGGCCCTTCAGCCATATGCTGTGCATCCAGAATCACCACTTTGGATGGGCGTCCATCTAAAGCATGAACATAAGACATCAGCCAGCCATCATTTTCAGCTTGCGCCCCTTCCCGTGCGACGAATATCACCTCTCCTGTCACCCAATTCTCTCCAAAAGAATAGCTTTCTGAATTGCCAGTTTCCACATCATGGCTCAAAAGAGTATTGCTGCTGACATGAGAAGGATCATCAAACTCGCCAAAGGAAATAGTGTAGACATAGCGATAAGGCCGCCCGGTATAAGCTTCATTAATCCGTGGGAATTCCTGTTTCATCTCGGATAATATCGTCCGAGCCACTTTTCCAGTGCCATGTTCAAAAATGAACCGCTCCAGCCGAATATCCTGATCTTCAATCGGTCCTTGGATCGAACTGACCAATACTTTGGAGTGCACCACCGCATCCATAACCACATCACCAGAATCCAGCTCATAAGCATTCACGGTATGAAAAATAAAACAGGGATCAATCTCATACCAGCGAATATCAATTGCCTTACCGCCAAAAGGCAATATACCAATGCGTGCCTGCCGTTTTGGATTCCATTGATATGGCAACATTGAACCCTTTAAAGCACTGCGTACAGAAAATTTTACATTCAGGTCCAGAATCAGCACCTGAGATCTGGTAATGGCACAATCATGAATCATCGGACCATATTTCACTGGAATGTCGACGTGATGTTTCAACTTACCTTTTGGATCTATCTGCAAATAAAAAACTTTGTTCTGACTTAAAGCATCATAACAAATCGCATGAATATCGCCCGTTTCAGGATCAATATGCGGATGGGCAGTAAATGGAAAATCCTGATCATCTTCAAATAAATGATGTCGTTTTGACTCCAGTGCAGCATTCAACTCAACTGGATATGCACCCGCTTCTACCAGTGCCCAGATTTTTCCGGCAAAGTGGATGACATTGGTATTGACTGCATCCGCGACACCTCGCGTTTTACCGGGAATTTGTGGTCGATGAAGTTTTTTCTGCACACTGGCAGAACCGATATAACTGCTTTTATACCAATGTGCCTCACCACCCTTCAGTCTGAGCGCATGCAACATGCCATCGCCCGTAAACCAGTGATAGTTGCGTGGGTTTTTGACTGTAATAGGATTTGGACCAATCCGCATTAATGCACCATCCAGTTCTGCAGGAATCTGCCCTTCAACCTTTAAATCTGTGGAAAAGTGTTCCTGCCGCTCTGGTGCAAATATACCTTCCAGATAGGGATTATCTGGCGAATATGGAATGCGCTGATGCAGGATTTCTGTACCGTACTGGATAGATTTACTGAGGGTATTCTTAAGCGCACTGCTCAGCAGTTTTGGCCACGGCATTGTTATTTTCCTTATTATATTTTTTCTTTGGATTATTCTGGAAGAAATGATAATAACAAAAGCAGGTCGGCTGGTTTCTGAATCTAGATTGACGGCGCGCTAAGTTAAACGCGCCGCAGCAGAGTATCAATTTTAGACTTTGATATCCAGAAGCTGAATAAATTCAAAGGCTGGCTCTTCATAAGGATGACTTTCTTTCAGCGCCTTGGCCACTTCGACTGCCTTTTCATCCGGCACCAGAATTTCTACCCGCCATTCTTGTACCTGTTCCAGTTTACCCACTTCACCAATATGAGGATCTGCACCTTCCTGCGGCTTAAACTGTCCGGTTCCTAAAACCTGCCAGGCACAATTCGTATACTCACCAATACCGCCCGCTCCTGCTGAAAATACTGCATTCTTGGTGTCTTCCAGATTTTCATCTGGCACGTAGTAAATCAGCTTTAACATATATTCCTTCCTGAAATTCAGATGCTTGTCGTATTGTGAAGGGCTTGGGTAATCATCTTCAATGCAGGATTTTGAGAATTCTTGTTAAATGTTGCATATAAACCCAGTTTTGGCAGTGCCTGATCAGTCTGGATGATTTTCACATGATCATTTAAAAAACGTAGTAAATATTCGGGCGCAAAACTAAAGCCCATTCCCATATTGGTCAGATTAATGTGTTGCAAGACATTGGTCACCCACAACAGCTGTTCATGCTCAAGCTGATCAATGCAGAGTAGTCTATCCAGCTTTTCATAAAATACGGGCGAAGCATTCTGCTCGCACATAATCATATTGTGATTTTTCAGTTCCTGTAATTTCAGGATTCGATCTGTAGGATGTAAATGCTGAGCGGCTATCAGATAAATTTGCTCGGTTAATAAATGAATATTCTCAAAATCTGGATGGTCCAGATGAAAGCGGGTAATACATAAATCCAGTTCAGCATTTTTTAGCCGCTGAATCTGTTCCATACAGGTCAGGCTATGCAGATGGATTTTTAAGTCCGGCATGGTTTTTTTAAGCTGGGCCAGAATCTGTGGCATCACTTTTATTTCTGCGACATTCAGGAAGCCAATGTGAATCTGGTTATTTTTCTGCTGCGCAACCTGACGCGCTGCTGCTACTGCCAGTTTAGCATTTTCCAGTGCTTTTTCGGCATAGATCTGAAAAGCCTGCCCTTCATCGGTGAGTTTGACCTTTCTGGATGAACGATCAAACAGCATGACGCCTACTTCCTGCTCCAGATCCTTAATTTACTGGCTTAATGACGGCTGAGCGGTAAACAGTTTTTCGGCAGCCTTGGTAAAACTTTGTTGCTGCGCCACAGTAATAAAATAGCGTAAATGTCGAAGTTCCATAGCCTGCCCGGTTTCTGATCAGGTCAGCATCTTAAGATTATGACCCACGTATTGCAAATAAGAATAGGTCGATAGTTTATATGAATATCGCTATATCAACAGATCCTGTTTTACTAGACTGCCTGATTATATAGATAGCTTGTTCTTCACCTATACACATGGAGTCTTGTATGACACAACACTATGACACTGATGTTCTGATCATTGGTCCCGGTCCTGCAGGTTCAACATTAGGTTTGGCTTTGGCGAATTATGGTATCAAGGTACAACTGTTTACCCAGTTTAGCTGGCTGGCCAATAGTCCGCGTGCCCATATTACCAATCAGCGTGCCATGGAAGTATTACGTGATTTAGGTATTGAAGAACAGGTTAAAGAGATTGCAACACCATGGGAACAGATGGGTGAAAGCCTGATTACCACCAGTCTGGTCGGCGAAGAAATCGCCCGTTTAAGTGCATGGGGTACCGGTGATGAACGTCATGGTGACTATATCCAAGGCAGTCCATGTCCATTAGTCGATCTGATTCAGCCAAAAATGGAAGCTTTACTGGTGAAAAATGCCGGTGAACGTGGTGCAATTTATAACTTCAATACTGAATACCTGTCACATGTGCAGGACGAAGATGGCGTGACTGCTACTTTCCTGAACCGCATTACCAATACTGAATTTAGCTTAAGAGCAAAATATCTGGTGGGTATGGATGGTGCTAAATCTCGTGTATTGGAACAGCTCGGCTTGCCACTGGAAGGCGTGATGGCACGTGCCGGTACCGTCTATGTGACCTTTAAAGCTGATCTTTCTCAATACGTTCAGCACCGTCCTGCGATTCTGCAATGGATCGTGAATCCTGAAGCCAGCTTTGGCGATCTCGGTATGGGATTGTTACGTGCCATTACGCCATGGAATGAATGGATCATGGGTTGGGGCTTTGACATTTCCAAAGGCGAACCACAAGTTACTGAAGAACAGGTCCGTGCCCGCCTGAATGCTTTTGTTGGTACTGAAGTCGAAGAAGTTGAAATCCAGAAATTATCGTACTGGTATGTGAACCAGACCTGGGCCACTGAATATTCTAAAGGTCGAGTGTTCTGTGGTGGTGATGCAGTACACCGTCATCCACCATCGAGTGGCCTAGGTTCAAATACCTGCATGCAGGATGCCTTTAATCTAGGCTGGAAACTGGCATACGCGGTAAAAGGCTGGGCTGCACCTTCCCTGCTGGATTCCTATACCACCGAGCGTGCACCGGTCGGCAAGCAGATTGTAGCGCGTGCGAACCAGTCACGTTTTGATTATAAATACCTGAAAGAAGTCTTTGGTTTTGATCAAGGTGTGACGACTCAGAAGCAAATGCTGGAACGTATCTTTGCGGAAGATGAGCAAGGTGCTGAAATCCGCAAAAAGCTGTTTGAAGCTTTGGAAATTAAAAACTTCGAATTTAATGCACAAGGTGTAGAGCTGAACCAGCGATATAGCTCCAATGCAGTGATTAGCGAATCTGAGCCTGAAAGATTTGAGCGAGATCAACAGCTTTATTTACAGGCAACGACTCGCCCGGGTGCTAAAGTTCCGCATACCTGGCTGATCAATACCAAAGGTCAAAAGCAGTCGACTTTAGATATTACCGGTAAAGGTCGTTTTACCCTGCTCACAGGTTTATCTGGCAAAGGCTGGAAACAGGCGGCAGAAGCATTGGATTTGCCATATCTGGATGTGACTCAGATTGGTTCACGTGACTATCGTGATGTGTATGGAACCTGGAGTGCCAAGTCTGAAATTCATGAATCTGGTGCAGTACTGGTTCGTCCGGATGGTTATGTGGCATGGCGTTATCAGGATAGTACCAATGCATCTTTTGATTATGCGAATACGCTGAAAGCAGTTTTAAAGCAGATTCAATTGACTGTTTAACAATCAAAAAAGACCATCGCAAGATGGTCTTTTTTGTTAGAAAAATAACTTTAAATAGATTAAAAAATAAACTATATTTAAACCAATATAATACAATTCTAATATATTTTATGACAGCCACTTATACTTATGAACTTGCCAATTTTGTCTGTAGATTTAACCAGTATAAATTAATGGACATGTTTCAAGAAATTGTACTCCCAGCTTTTACAATTGAAGACAGTTGGAAGGTAAAGCGCGGTCATTTCTTCTTCCAATCGGTTCAATTGGTAGAATTACCTAATTCAAAGGAAAAAACTCTCGCTATTATTGGAAGATTTATACGTGACACTAAACTAACAAGTACACAAATTTATGACTATGAAAATAAGGAATTAATTCCACAAAAAGCCTCTATACAGACATCTCCTTCAGCCCTATTCGTGTTAATTCTGAATAATCATAGGTTAATATATTTAAAAGAAACACCTCATGCTCCAACATTGGAAATGTTCAAAGAAACTTCTAAAACTTTTTTAAGACGCCAAACTAAATTGTATGCTGAATCTCTGATAGATGATGCACGCAAGGATTTTATAAAAGAATATGGGCTACCCGATATCGACATTACGCCTTTAAACACTAAAGAAAGTTTGGAGGACTTTTTAAAAGAATATAAAACTATACATAGTATTAAAATCACTTTAAAAAAACGTAATGATGAACTTCAATTTCGTGATGATCTTATTCGGAGAGCTCAACAAAAAACTGACTCTCTAAAGAGTTCTAATACAACTCTATTTTTCAGCAATAAAAAAGAGGGATTAGATCCTGAACAAACAAAAGAGCAATTAGCTGAAGCAACTGAGCAAGGTAATCAAGGAATTCTTATCGAAGGTTTAAACAGTGCTGGAGATCATTTAAAAGGCAACAACGATAAGTTTAAAGTAACTAAATATATTAGTGGCATTGACCTAAACAATATTTTTTTAACCGCTTCAGCACTATATAAATCTTTTACTAAATTAACTCAAAACCGAGAGATTATTGTTCCAAATACTGAAAAAAATGTACAAAAAAAACTAGAAAATATTAACATTTCGGTAAAAGACGATGAACGATCTGAATGAATCCCCTCCGATTAATCCCGCAATTCAAAAAAATATTGATATGTGCGATGAATTGTTGGCAGAAAATAATTTATATGAAATTTATAAAACTGCTAGAAGAATACCGCTTTCCACATTAAATCGTAATATTTTAGTACTTTGTTCAATTTTATCTATACTCTTAACCTTAACGATTGATCCATCAACGTTAGCACAAACCATCTTGGTTCTGTCTTCTGATCTCATAAGTGTTGTTTTAACAGTTTTAGGTTTTTTAATTGCAGGATATGCAATATTTTGCTCAGTATTAGATCATGAACTATCTATTGAATTATATGAATCAAAACATAAATCATCGGGTTTTTCAAAATTAAAACATTCACATCTATTATTTATGCGCGTTTTTTTCTACTATTTGGTTTATACATTTTTTTTAGTATTTATACAATTTTTTTCAAGTGCTAATATTTTTTCCTTAAGTGTTTTTAATGACAATATTATCTATTCCACTTTTCATATAACAAATTATTTAACATTTAATTTACTTTTTATTGGCATAGTTTTTCTCCTCCTACAATTGGCTTCATTTACATTTAATATTTATCATTCTGTGATGACATCTATATGTTATACGGAAATAAATAAATAAAAGCCACCTCTCGGTGGCTTTTTCTAAATCTAAATATCAAGAACCCTGCATCAAATAACTGCCGACCAAAAACAGCATCTGTAAACCAACAACAAAACCAAATAACCACCAACCTTTCTGACGCATTGCTGCCTTATCCATGATTCTTAGTGTCTTAGCCATGTCATCACCTCATCTTTGAGAATTGATACTGAACCGATCTATTCCATCTTTCTTTTATAGTGCAATAAAGTTGTGCATAAAATATACCATAGCACTTTATATACAATATGAAAGCAAAATCTAAACCAAGTCCGTAGAGAGAAGGAAAATTAAAAAAATTAAAAAACAAAAAGCCACCTAAAGGTGGCAATTGATGAAGCTAGTTTAAACAAAAGCTGAAAGATTTTCCAGTTTTGCCGCTATTCCGGTAATTTTTGCAATAAAAAAGGGCTGCTTGCGCAGCCCTTTTTCAAGCTAAAGTGAATTAACCAATAAATTTACGTGCATTACGGAACATACGTAACCAAGCACCATCCTGATCCCAGTCTTCTGGTTTCCATGAATGCTGGATCGCGCGGAAGTTACGTTCAGGGTGCGGCATCATAATCGTTGCACGGCCATCCTGAGACGTTACACCGGTAATACCTTCTGGTGAACCGTTCGGGTTCAATGGATATTGTTCAGTTGCATTGCCATGGCTATCTACATAACGTAGAACAACCTGATTCGATGCATTCAATGCAGCAAAGTTTTCCGCCGTTGCAACTGCACGACCTTCACCATGCGCCACAGCGATCGGCAGAATCGAACCTTGCATGTCTTGTAACAATACTGAATTCGATTTTTCTACACGAACGTTCACTGCGCGCGCTTCAAATACTTCAGACGTATTGCGATGGAAACGTGGCCAAGCATCCGCACCCGGAATTAATGGGGCCAATTGAGACAACATTTGACAGCCGTTACAGATACCCAGCGAGAAGGTTTCTTGACGGTTAAAGAATTTCTCAAACTGGTCACGTAATTTAGCATTGAACAATACGGATTTCGCCCAGCCGCCGCCAGCGCCCATCACGTCACCATACGAGAAGCCACCACACGTTACCAAACCTTCGAAATCATCCAGGCTGATACGACCTGCCAGCAAGTCACTCATGTGGACGTCAACGGTATTGAAACCGACTTTGTCGAAAGCTGCCGCCATTTCAATATGACCATTCACACCCTGCTCACGCAGAATTGCCATATTTGGACGACGCAAGTTAATGAAAGGTGCTTCAATCGCTTCGTTCAAGTCGAATGTTGGTTGGGCGATAATACCTTTGTGCGCTTTATCAGTAATTAAGGCAAATTCCTGATCTGCAGTTTGTACGTTGTCACGTAGGCGCTGGATTTGATGAGAAACTTCAGTCCATGCCACTTGCAGGTCAGCACGTTCAAGTACCAGACCATTGATAGACAATTGGTCCGTATTGTTTACACTACCAACCACTGCAATTGCATCTTTAAGCGTAGATGCTGCAACTTCAGCTTGTAATGCTTCCCAATCTGCTTTGGCAATTTGTAGAACTGCACCAATCTCTTCAGCAAATAGGCTTGCAGTTGATTGATCTTCTAGAGCAACACCCAGACGTGATGCGAACATCATTTCTGCAACAGTCGCCAATAAACCACCATCACCGATGTCATGATACGCCTTGATCAAACCACGGTTGTTCCAGTCTTGAACTAATGCGAAGAATGCTTTGAAGTCATCGAAGCTATCCACATCAGGAGTAACTGAACCAATTGCTTTGTATACCTGCGCCAGAATCGAACCGCCTAAACGGAACTGACCTTTAGACAGATCAATACGAACCAATATAGATTCAATATCTTTCAGTTCAGGAGTCAATGTTTGACGCACATCAGTCACTGGTGCAAATGCAGTGATCACACCTGACATTGGAGAAGTCACAGACTTGTCTTCACCTTCATCATTCCAGGTGGTACGCATAGACAATGAGTCTTTACCGACTGGAATCGCGATACCCAGTGCAGGACACATTTCCATACCGATGGCTTTCACGCCTTCGAACAATGCCTGATCTTCGCCCGGTTGACCCGCAGCAGCCATCCAGTTTGCAGACAATTTGATGTCGCTGATTTTTTCAATCTTCGCAGACATGATGTTCGAGATCGATTCAGCCACCGATAAACGTGCAGAAGCAGCAGGATTTAACAAGGCTACTGGAGGACGCTCACCCATTGCCATCGCTTCACCAGTGTAACCGACAAGACTTGTTGTAGTCACAGCAGCATCTGCGACAGGAACCTGCCAGCGACCTACCATTTGGTCACGTGCGACCATACCGGTAATTGAACGGTCACCAATACTGATCAGGAATGATTTAGAAGCAACAGTCGGGTTTTTAAGAACGCGATAAATCGCATCTTTTAAATCGGTGACTTTAGCCGCATCAAAGTCATCGCCTTTGCGTTCAATCGTTTCATAGGTACGGCTCATACGTGGCGTACCACCAAGCATCACCTGCATTGGCATATCCACTGGTTTGTTGCCGAACAATGGATCTTCAACGGTTAAATGACGTGCTTCAGTCGCCTCACCGAGTACTGCAAACGGACAACGTTCACGTGCACAGATCGATTCGAATAACGGTAGAGATTGTGGACGGATCGCAAGCACATAACGCTCTTGCGCTTCGTTTGACCAGATTTCCATTGGTGACATGCCTGGCTCAAGCGATGGGATCTTACGCAGATCAAGCACCGCACCAAGCTCGTGGTCATTCACCAGTTCAGGCATGGCATTCGAGATACCGCCCGCACCGACGTCATGTACAGAAACGATTGGGTTCTCATCTTCCATGCGCCAGCAAGTATCGATGACTTCCTGACAACGGCGTTCCATTTCCGGGTTTTCACGTTGTACAGAAGCGAAGTCCAGGTTTTCACCCAGTTTACCGCTGTCTACAGAAGATGCAGCACCACCGCCAAGACCGATCAGCATGGCTGGACCACCGAGTACGATCAGCAAATCGCCCGGTAAGATCGGATCTTTTTCAACGTGATCTGGACGGATATTTCCGTAACCACCAGCGATCATGATTGGCTTATGGAAACCTTTAACATCGCCATTCACGTTTTGTTCAAAGGTACGGAAGTAACCGTTTAAAGCTGGACGACCAAATTCGTTGTTAAACGCAGCACCACCAAGCGGGCCTTCAATCATGATTTGTAACGGCGATGCCATACGCGATGGTTTGCCGTAGTTTTCTTCCCAAGGCTGTTCAAAGCCCGGAATATTCAGGTTAGATACCGTGAAGCCGGTTAAACCTGCTTTAGGCTTACCACCACGACCGGTCGCACCTTCGTCACGGATTTCACCGCCTGAACCTGTCGCTGCACCGGCAAATGGTGCAATTGCTGTTGGGTGGTTGTGGGTTTCCACTTTCATCAGGATGTGAGCAGCTTGGCTCTTGTATTTATAAACCTGATGGCCGTTGTCTTCTTGGGTTGGATAAAAACGCTGGGTATCCGAACCAACAATCACTGAAGCGTTGTCTTTATAAGCCGACAATACATCTGTCGGTGATTCTTTATAGGTGTTCTTGATCATCTGGAACAACGACAATGGCTGAACTTCACCATCAATCGTCCATTCCGAACCAAAAATTTTATGACGGCAATGCTCAGAGTTGGCTTGCGCAAACATCATCAGTTCGATGTCATTCGGATTACGACCTAGCTTGATGAAAGCCTCAGTCAGGTAATCAATTTCGTCCATTGATAATGCAAAACCAAATTCATTATTGGCTTTTACCAGTGCTTCTTTACCTTCACCCAGAATATCAATCGAGTTCAGTGGTTTTGGCGCAGTTTCTACAAATAATACCGCAGCATCTTCAATCGCATTGAATACGCTTTCGGTCATACGGTCGTGAAGTACTTGCAATGCTTCTTTAGAGAGCTCTTTTACGCCCTTCAAAGTAAACAAAACGCCGCGTTCAAGTCGATGAACCGGCGTATTACAGTTTTTGAAAATGTCCGTCGCTTTAGAGGACCAAGGAGAGATGGTTCCGACGCGCGGTGTGACTAGAATCTGGATTTCATCACTTGCAGCCTGGTGCAATTCAAAAGATTGACCATCGTTGAGAAGCTGTAAAGCTGATTGCTGTTGTTGCTCGCTGAGCGCTTGGTCAAAGAGGTAGACCCATTGACTTTCAATTGATTGAACAGAACTAATTGACGTCAAACGCGATAATAGTTGAGTTTTCTTAAAAGAAGAATGTGCGGGTGCACCGGCAACGATAAACATGCTGATTTTGGCTCCACGGGATGGTCTGAACAACCATGCCACAATGTGACTTGAGAGAGCGCATATTCTACTGTGAAATAAGGAAATCGGCTAGATGCCAAATCAGAAAACTACGTCTGAAATATCCTGGACTTTTAAAATATTTCGTTTATTTTCAGTCAGGAAAATTGAATGTAGTCGCACAGGTTAACACATTTTTTTCAAGAAAAATCAAAACCGCCTCAGAATAATTTTCTGCATAAAAATTGTATTATTTTTCAACAGCAATCAGTGCAAAATCAAATTCAGGTTTTATTGTCATGACCTGTCAAAGTTCCGATTTAGGCCAAAATGAAATACTTGATTACAAGATTTCATGAAGTCGTATTTTTTGCAGACTGTTTTTAATTATTTTGATTGACTCTTAACTTTGACTTTTAAGATTAGAAAACTGGTTAAAGGTCTTCTGCCTTTATGAAATACAAAGAGCAATTCTCCGCTCGTCTCCGCCATTACAGCATCCGACAAAAATTACTCCGCCATATAAATGAGTAATTAATAATGAGTGGTATTTTAATTTGACATCATCTGCGGGGGAAAAACCGAACATCCATTCTCACCTTCTAAAAGAATAAAAATAAAGTTTCTTATTTGGGCCTTTTATTTTTTTATATTTGATTTTTATCTTCTCAGATCATAATTAAGCGAAATTTACTCATCTAAAAGACCAAAAAATATATCGACAAAATCCCCCACCATATCCAATATTTTGAAATTTCATCATTTATTCATGAGCTCTATTATGCGTAAACAACACAATATAAATAGCAAAATACCACTTATATTTATGAGGAAATTTACCAGGAATTATGAGGCTTATATAAAAAAATAATGAAGAAATGATTAATAATAAAATTTTGTTACCTTTTTTATTTAATCCGTATTCTCAGGTTTTATTTAACTCGAAAAGTTTAAAATAAATATTTGTAATTGCTGAAAAAATATAGAAAATTTTCTTTTTTATTCAACTAACAGAATAACAGGCCCACACGTCTATATCAGCTAAGAATCTTACCAAATAGATACTTCATCAGTAAATTTGATGATTTTATGTTAAGCTCTAGCCGAATTGCTGAGGAATTGTCCAAATTCTGGGCCTGGCAATGGTTTTTCCTTTCTGCTGTAGAGATGAATATAAATTCTATATTCGGACACTAATTTTTTGATGTTCTATAGCTTCACTGCTCTGTCTATTTTAGAGCCTTAATCTGTCACCAATGATTTAATTTTCAAAAACAAAAGGTGACCCGCTTAAGGAGTATGTATGTTTCAATTCACTAGTACAGCAACTGTACTATTGATGGTGCTTTTCTATGGCATCACTTTTTTACTATCGTTACGTATTAAACAGAAAAATGAAAATGTTGATGGCTACATGGTCTCGAATGGCTCCATCGGATTTGGAATGTCTGCGGCCAGTATGACCGCCACCTGGATCTGGGCCGCCTCGTTTTATGCAGCAGCTTCATCCGGATATACATACGGCGTTTCCGGTGCCCTCCACTATGGTTTGTGGGGTGCGCTGATGATTTTATTTATCTATCCCTTTGGCAAGCGCTTTCGTGAACTGGCGCCTAATGCCCACACCTTGGCAGAAATTATGCATGCCCGGCATGGCAACCAAAGCCAGATGATTCTGGCAGGTTCCAATATTGTGGGCAGCGTGATCAGCCTGATGGTGAACTTTACCGCCGCTGGGGCACTGGTTGAAATTTTATCTCCTTTAAGCTTTATCCATGGCGTGCTGATTACCGGTATCGGTGTGCTGTCCTATACCCTCTGGTCGGGCTTCCGTTCTTCGGTGTTTACCGATTTTGGTCAACTGGTGGCGATGATTGTCGCGGCTGTGATTATTATTCCAACCTTATTCTTTACCCTAGGTGGGCCATCCCTGTTTCAAAGCGGGATTCATCATCTGCAACCGGAGCAGCTGGATTTTTTCTCTAAAACAGCCTTTCTGGAACAAGGCGCGCCGTTTTTTGTTGCTGTATTGGCCTACGCGATTGGTAATCAGACCATTGCCCAGCGCCTGTTTGCAGTCCGTGAAGATCTGATTAAGCCAAGCTTTATTACTGCAACGATTGGTTATGCTGCAATTGTTATTGGTCTAGGCATGCTTGGATTATTGGCGTTATTTGCAGGTATTCAGCCCATTGATGGCAACCTGAATAACCTGATTCCACAAATGGCAGCGACTTATCTTTCTCCATTTATGGTCGCGCTTTTATTCATCATGGTGATTGGAGCCCTGTCTTCTACCGCTGACTCGGATCTGTCTGCCCTGTCTGCGATTGTCATGACGGACATTTATGGCAAACAGATTGCGAAAAACAGCCCTGATCCAAAGAAAATGCTATTCATTGGCCGTATGACCATGATCGTTGCCACCATGCTTGGAATTGTGATTGCCACCTTAAAGTTTGACATTTTGTCGATGCTGATTTTTGTGGGTGCGCTTTGGGGCTCTATTGTATTCCCGGTAATTGTTAGTCTGTATTGGGACAAGGTGAATGCCCGGGCCTTTAACTGGTCAGTGGGCCTCGCATTTTTCAGCTTTCTGATAGTACGTTTTGAATGGCTTCCGATTCAGGGATTGATCGCACTTGGCTTTGAACTCGTTGCGACCCTGGGGATTGGTGTGGTGCTGGGTTTGATGACCTTTGGTTTCTTCGGCAAGAAAGTGGGTCTGGTCGTTGGCATATTGGCCAGTATTGGCTTCATGCCATGGACCATCGGCTTCTTGCGTGAATACGGCACCTTGTTAAGCTCACTGACAGCGTATGGCAGTAGTGCGCTGGTATGTACTGTGTTGACGCTACTCTACAGCAAAGAAAAATTTGATTTTAAGCAAATCAACAAGATGGTGATTGAATTTCACCAGCTATCTGAGAAAAGTAAATAAGGAGATTTCAGATGACAAGTCAATTATTGACCCTATATGTACTTTTTTGGCCATTGGTGGCAAGCCTGGTCCTGTTCACGATTTGCCTGAATGTCTATAAAGACACACAACAGGCCAAGAAAAATGGCGAAGAGCTAATTTGATTCTTCATCCTAAACAAAAAGCAGGCCATTGAGTCTGCTTTTTTATTGTTCATTTGATGATTTCGATTTTTAATCTCAGTCTTTTCCAGCTGACTGAAATAACCATATGCAGCATGACAATTCATGTCGCACTACCCTAGTGCAGGAGCTAGTTTTTTGGCATGATGCAGATAGTGGATCACTGAATAATGATAAATGACTCAAATGCGTTGGTTAGAACTGCTTTCGACAGTTCGGATTGGTAGTAAGAAGCAGAGCACTGAACTGGCACGCAGCCCATTTCATAAAGATTATGATCGTATTATTTTTTCGCAAAGCTTCCGGCAGTTAAACCGCAAAACCCAAGTCCATCCACTGACCCAGCACGATGGTATTCATACCCGTTTGACCCATTCGCTAGAAGTCTCCTGTATTGGCCGTTCACTGGGTATGCTGGCTGCAGAAAAAATCAAAGATAATTTACCTGCCTGGATTTCTCCGGCTGATGTCGGTGCCATCATTCAGGCCGCCTGTCTGGCGCATGATATTGGTAACCCGCCTTTTGGTCATGCCGGTGAATACGCTATTCGGGAATGGTTTGACGATGCTTCTCATACCGACTTTTTAAAAGATTTGAGTCCTGAACAGGAAGCCGATGTACGCCAGTTTGAAGGCAATGCCCAAGGCCTGCGCCTGCTGACCAAGATTGATTATCATCCCTATGATGGCGGCATGCGCCTGACCTATGCCACGCTCGGCGCCTATCTTAAATACCCATGGCTCTCTGAGGCGATTGACCCGACTGGTAACACCCCGGCCAGCCGACGTCCAAAATTTGGTTGTTACCAGTCTGAAAAAGAAATTTTGCAGGAAATTGCTGAACAGCTAGGTCTAATCCAGCTTGGTGAATATCATTATTGTCGTCATCCACTGACCTATCTTTTAGAAGCTGCGGATGATATCTGCTATGCCCTGATTGATCTGGAAGATGGCATTAGCCTGAATATGCTCAGTTATGCCGAAGTCGAGCCAGTCTTCCTGAACTTGCTGGGAGAATATGGCACGCCTGAAGAAATCAATCTGCCTAATACCACCTGGCAACAAAAAATTGCGGCCCTACGTGGCCGGGTGATGAAACGTCTGGTAGATGAAGTCACCACGGCCTTTGCCCGACATCAGCAGGAAATTCTGATGGGTCAACTGCAAGGTTCATTGCTGGGTTATTGTAGTGCCGACATTGAGATTGGCATTAACCGGGCCAAAGAACTGGCGCGAGACAAGATCTTCGAACATCCGCAAAAAGCCGGTCTGGAAATTATCGCGCATCAAAGTTTACAAACGATTCTGGATGCCTTTATTCCACTGACCACACCGCACAAAACCTTGAGCTTTAAGGAACAGCGTTTGATGGCTATTTTAAAACGCTCGGGTGCGCAGTTTAGTGCTGATCATTATGACAACATTATGCAGGTGCTAGATATTGTCTCCAAGTTTTCTGATCACCAGGCTTATAATCTGGCGCAGGAACTGCATGGCAATAAAGCCGGGTTACTCTAATGTGAACGAGCGCCTGATGATAATCTCAGCAAAATCACTGGATTTGAATGATAGAGTTTTGCCTTTATCGAAAATGCTGACTACTATGCCTGTATTAAATTTGAGTATGTATAAAAAATGATTGGATGCCTAATTGGGGAAGTGCTGGCGCTGGAAGCACCGACTGTTTTATTAAATGTAAACGGCGTAGGTTATGAGATTGACACCCCTTTAACCACTTTCTGTCAGTTGCAAAAAGGCCAGAAAATTACCCTGTGGACCCATCTTGCTGTTCGTGAAGATGCCCAGTTACTTTATGGCTTTATCAATACGCAGGAAAAAACCATTTTCCGTACCTTATTAAAGGTGAACGGCGTAGGTCCGAAAATGGCGCTTGGTATTCTTTCAACTTTAAGTGTGGAAATGCTGATCCATACCGTTGAACATGAAGATATCAACACTCTGGTTAAAGTTCCGGGAGTGGGTAAAAAGACTGCAGAACGCCTGATGATTGAATTGCGTGACCGCTTTAAAGCCATGGCTTCAGGTGCTGCGCCAAGCAATTCAACTGCACCACAAATTCAGTTTATGGGCAATTCAGCCGTGGCTGAAGCGGAAGCTGCATTACAGTCCTTGGGCTATAAACCTGCTGAAGCACAAAAACTGGTGAATGCTGCCAAAGGTGAATTTACTGAAGCCAGTGATATTATCCGGGCTGCATTAAAGTCGATGAATAAATAGAGATGATATCCAAGTTACAGGATAAAGTCTGATACGTGTAAAAGTCATTCGCAACTGTTTGAGGCAGGAGACATTTATAGTTAAATGTTTCTGCGATATATTCGATAAGAATCAATATTCGACGAGTTTTGCGAATGACAGTGGTTTTGCTTACTTTTGCCGAAACAAAAGTAAGGCGAACCGCAGGTTAATACTCAGATATAAATCTGATTGGAAAGACTCTGCAAAAATTCAATTCCTCGCCTAGGCGAAAATCTTAGGATTCAGATCCATATTTGAGGCCGTGTCAAAATTACCAGCTCAAAGGATCACTAAAACATTGGTATATAAACGTTATGCAAGACCGTCTCATCAGTAGTTCTGAAAAACCCGAAGATCATTTCGATCGCGCCATCCGCCCGACTTCCCTCGATGACTACATCGGTCAGCCGGTGGTTCGTGAGCAGATGGAAATTTTCATTGGTGCAGCCCGTGGCCGTGAAGAAGCTCTTGATCACACATTGATCTTTGGCCCGCCAGGTCTGGGTAAAACGACATTGGCCAATATTATTGCCCGAGAAATGGGTGGCAATCTCAAGTCAACTTCTGGCCCGGTACTGGAACGTGCCGGTGACTTAGCCGCGATGCTAACGAATCTGGAAGAAGGCGATGTGCTGTTTATTGACGAGATTCACCGTCTTTCACCCGTGATTGAAGAAATTCTGTATCCGGCGATGGAAGATTATCAGCTCGACATCATGATTGGTGAAGGCCCGGCTGCGCGCTCGATTAAACTGGATTTACCGCCATTTACGCTTGTTGCAGCAACCACACGTGCAGGTCTACTCACCTCTCCGCTGCGTGACCGTTTCGGAATCGTGCAACGTTTAGAGTTTTATTCGGTTGAAGATTTAACCCATATTGTCAAACGTTCAGCCAATTTGATGGATGTACCTATGACGGGAGATGGCGCAAAAGAAATTGCCCGTCGCTCACGAGGTACACCGCGTATTGCCAACCGTTTATTGCGTCGTGTCCGTGACTATGCACAGGTCAAAGGGACGGGTGAGATCAATCAGGATATGGCCCAACGTGCTTTGGATATGCTCAAAGTCGATAAAGATGGTTTAGACACACTCGACCGCCGTTATTTATCTATGCTTCTTGAGCGTTTTGATGGTGGTCCTGCCGGTGTTGAAGCACTCGCAGCAGCCATGGCGGAAGATTCAGGCACGTTGGAAGATGTCATTGAGCCATATCTGATTCAGCAAGGTTATGTGATGCGTACTGCACGTGGTCGTATTGCGACTAATATGGCGTATTTGCAGTTTGGGATGACCCCACCTGAGCCGAAAGAGAAGTAATTCATAAGGGAGATTTATTCTCCCTTTTTAACTCTTTCCCATTCTTTTTTTTATAGTTTTTGAATGTTTTGTACAAGAGTTTTAGAAATAAGTATTTTGCTTAATTCATCCAACTCATTATCGATAATATCTTTATTAAAGCACTTAGTAACTAGAGAGTCGATTTTTCTCATATCTGATAATATGATTTCCGATGATTCCTCCAAAGGATTTAAATATAAGGTAACTTTATGAGTAAGTTTTCTAAATTCCACTAAATAATCTATTAATGCCTCCTTACTTTGAACAGAGAAATCATTTGCTATTACTATATTCATTTTTGTTCTTACAATTAAAATTTCACTAAATAGCTCTCTAATATTATTTATCCAATCCTGTCGATGTGTAGACTTAATCTGCATTAATTGCAAGTCTTTCTGACTTTGATAAAGTTCTCTATTAGAATTCAGTGTTTGCTCTACTGACTTTCCTATTTGCTCTAATGTTAAATTAAAGCCTTGTTTAGTTAACTCAAAACTCTTACGTCCATACCAATAAGCAAGCCACGTTGCCAATGCACCGAAAATCAGAGCAATCACTACTGAAAGTGCAAAAGAGGAAATGGCTGTTTTATCTGTCGAAGCATTCAACTCCATGTGTGTTTTAGCAGGTTGTTGCAATACGATCGTTTGTATATTTGGTTGTTGTGGCACTGTCCACGGCAGCTGAATCATCACTTCATTATTATTCTGCTCTGCCACACCCACCCCTTTTAACTTAAATGAATTTTTATTATCAACATTCTAAACATTTTCAAAGTATCACAAAAGAAAAAGCCAACTGACCATGCCTGAATCAGTTGGCAAAAGCACAAAATAAAAAACTAAATAAAAAAAATTACTTCTCTTCTTTCTTAAACTCCTTAAAATCCGCTTTACGAATCATGGCATGAATACCTTTGGTTCGATCGACCACTTGTGACACTTCAAAGTCAGTCGCAGCACTTAAGTAGGCATAGGCAATTTCTTCAGAAATGCCATATTCATTGACCAGAAAACGGATCGCTTCACGGGTGGATTTACGCATGGCTTCATCTAAGTCTTCATCCAGACCCGGCGTAATCCAGAATTCAGCATTTTCAGCCAGTGGCTGTTTAATCTCTGCACCTGGAATTTTATCCTTGCCAGATTTAAGTAAAGTGAATTTTAAAGTCGCACGTGCCGAACCTTCCAAGGCAGTTAAAGCCACCTCACCATCACCTTGTACAAAGTGACTATCACCTGTATAGAACAAAGCACCTGGCACCTGTACAGGATAATAGGCCGTAGCCCCTGCTCCTAATTCATTGATGTCGATATTCCCGCCATAAAATGATGGTGGCACAGAGTGCACAGGCTCACTGGTATTTGGTGCAACGCCCATCGTGCCCATAAACGGATTCAGCGGGAAACGAATCGCTTTACCAGATTCAGTTTTTAAAACGCCTTCCCATACACCAGCCGCATTTTTCTCAATTGGGGTAAAAATGGACACGTTGCCATAAGCATCAGGATTGGCTGGAGATGCATGCTCATGTTTCTGACGTTTCGGGAATTCGGGTAAAGTGCCTTTGCCATGACGGTTTGAAATCACGCCATAAGGTACACGCGGTTCAACTTTTAAAATCTCCACCTTTAGAATATCGCCCGGCATTGCCCCTTCTACATAGACAGGCCCGGTAATAATGTGTGGTCCATCTTTATGGAAATCATGTTTCAATTTGGAATTCGTGATCAGCTTGGCTTCATCCAATACATGCTCAGGTTTGACGCCTTTTGATGTGAAATATTTCTCTGCATTGCGGCCTTGATCTTCCAGCAGCCCTTCATGCGAAACTGTATCGAAAGTAACTGTGCTACCTGAAGGGACAGTCAAGACAGGTTTTGCATCTTTATTTGGCAGATAACCCCAAGTAATCGTATTTAAGGTACTCGGCACATAATAATGACCTTTATATTCACCACTTTTGAGTAATGTCGGTTTATTTTCCAGCTGTTTCAGTATCTTAAAGTCTTCAGCCCATAGGCTTGTCGAAATAAAACTTAAGCTTGAAGCTACTGCCAGAGATAAAGCCAAAGGTTTTAACATGTGTTCAATTTCCGTCATAAAAAATATTACGAAAGAGTGAATGCAATCTAAGTGCCAAAATAAGTTTAAGAGGTTTAAAAAATCTTCACTTCATTCAGATTATTGATATAGAGGTAATCGTTTTTATCCCTTTTTAGCCTGAAATTTTTATAATTTTCATACCTTATAAATATAAAAAATCAATTTAGATACATATTTTTACAATGTAAAAGAACAAATAAAGCTCTTTGAGAACAGATATTAACACCAACAATACCTTTAAAGTATTAAAAAATACTTAGAGGGTTTTGGTCGAAATTAGATCAGTATGCCATCCTAAAGAATCACTTTAACCATTTCAAATTCTTAAGGTTCTCCCGAAGTATGAATATGTATAAGCAGATATCCCTTTGTCTCCCTCTTCTTTTCTGTAGCCAGCTCAGCCTGGCCGACTGGATTGATGATTCTGTACAAGCTGCTGAAGCACACACCATCAAATTACGCCAGCATATCCACCAGCATCCTGAACTGGGCAACATGGAATTTAAAACCTCGGAACTCGTCCAAAAAGAATTAAAATCCTACGGCATTGAAGTACGTAAAGGCTATGCCAAAACCGGTGTAATCGGCGTATTAAAAGGTGCAAAACCCGGCCCCGTGATGGCCTTACGCGCAGATATGGATGCCTTGCCAATTAAAGAAACTGCAACGGTGCCTTTCGCCAGCAAGCAAAAAGCCATTTATCAAGGTAAAGAATCTTATGTGATGCATGCCTGTGGACATGATGCACATACCGCCATGTTATTGGGTGCAGCCAAAGTGCTGGCCGCCAATAAAGATAAAATTGCGGGGACAGTGGTGTTTGTATTCCAGCCGGCCGAAGAAGGCGGTGCAGATCTTGATAACTTCACTCATGGCGATCAGATTGGCTCACGTAAAATGATTGCCGACGGTGCATTAAAAAATCCAAAACCTGAAGTGATTTTCGGGATGCATGTCATGGCAGGCATGCCAAGTGGCAATATCTTCTACAAAGATGGTGCGATTTTGAATAGTGCCGATCATCTACGTATTCAGGTGAATGGCAGTCAGGTGCATGGCTCCATGCCTTGGGCAGGTAAAGACCCGATTTATGCCTCTGCCCAGATGGTCACCAATTTACAAAGCCTGATCAGCCGTAAAGCCGACCTGACCAAAGGGATGGGTGTGGTCAGTATTGGCAGTATTCAGGGCGGCACTACCGGTAACGTCATTCCAGATCAGGTCAATATGGTCGGGACTATTCGCTCCAATAGTGAAGATGTACGTCAGGGCATTTTAAAAGACTTGCCGAAAATGCTGGAACACAATGCCGCAGCCAATGACGTTAAGGTGAAAGTCGAAATTGCACCTTATGCACCAGTGACCACCAATGATAAAACCTTGACTGAATTGATGCGCCCAACCTTGGCGAGCGTGCATAATGAAGATAAATTGCATGTTTTAGACAACAATGCCAGCGCCAGTGAAGATTTTGCTTATTATGGCCAGCTCATGCCATCGCTCTTCGTTTTTGTTGGTGCCACACCAGCAGATCAGGATCCGGCAAAAGCCGCACCGAATCACAACCCGAATTTCATTGTCGATGATGCGACCTTGAAAACCGGTGTCGAAAGCCATGTCCGTTTTATTCTGGACTATCCAAAAGTAGCTGAGCAGGTTCAGGCCAACTGGAAACAGAAAAATAAAGGCTAATCTTCTATTACTAAAAATGCGCGGCTCCAAGGACTCGCGCATTTTAGTATCTGCTGCTGTTTTATAAATGAGCTGTTAAGCGCTCAGTACTTCATCTTGGCGACTTCTCTCCAGATTTGACACCTTGTGCCATTGGTCTCAAAACTCACAATGCTAAACTTTGAACCGCTAAATTGCTTGACTTTTGGCAGGAATCCGGCAAATTCTAATCCCTCTCCTGCATCTAAAAACAAGCAAAAAATTTCGAAAATCTGCATGGAACAAAACTATGGCGAATCACTTTGAATTCAATATCCGCGTTTATATTGAAGATACTGATGCGGGTGGCATTGTCTATCACGCTAATCATATTCGCTATATGGAACGTACCCGTACCGAATGGTTACGTGCCGCTGGAGTGAGCCATTACTGGCATCAGACAGACTACAATTTTGTGGTGCATAAAATTAATGTCAAATATATGCGTCCGATCCTGATGGATGATTTAATTACTGTTACGGCACGTGTCATTTCATGTAAAGCTTCATCATTTGTATTGCAACAAAATATTTATCGTGGTGAAATCATGCTTGCATCAGGTGAGGTTGAGTTGGCATGTATCAGTGCAGAGATGCGACCACGTCGACTCCCGGATGAAATCCGCGAACTAATTCAAAAAGAATTGGAACAAGACTAAAAAAATTTATTGGCACACGTAACAACTATGGCGACTCAGTTAGAATCATCTCTTCAAGTTTCAGATCTTATTTTACAAGCAAGCCCTGTCGTACAACTGGTGATGCTTTCTCTCCTGTTAGCCTCAATATATAGCTGGTATCTGATTGCCAGGCTCTATATGAGTTATAAAAAAGCCCAGGCCGATGATGAACATTTCCAGAAAATCTTCTGGTCTGGTGCTGAGCTGAATACCCTGTATAACAATGCACAACTCAATTCCAAACGCACTGGCCTTGAAGATATTTTCTATCAGGGTCTGGGCGAGTTCCTGAAACTGAAAAAACGCCATGCGCCGACTGCCCAGTCGATTGAAGGAACAGAGCGTATTCTGCGTGTCGGTTTAAGCCGTGACCAAGGTCATCTGGAACAAGGTCTGGGTGCATTAGCAAGTATCGGCTCGGTTGCGCCTTATGTCGGTCTGTTCGGTACAGTCTGGGGCATCATGAACGCCTTCATTGGCCTGGCAGATGTTGATCAGGTGACTTTGGCGACAGTCGCACCCGGTATTGCCGAAGCACTAATTGCAACAGCGATCGGTCTGTTTGCAGCCATTCCAGCGGTATTGGCCTTTAACCACTTCACGGCCAAAGGTGAAACGGTCTACTCTGACCGTGCGCTATTTGCCGAAGAAATGGTGGCGCTATTGCAACGTCAGTCTGTGGGCGTAACTCAGGACAAAGACTAATGGCGATTCAAGGTTCAGGACGCTTTCAGCGTATTAAAAAACCACTAAAAAGTGACATGAATGTCGTACCGTATATCGATGTGATGCTGGTACTGTTGGTGATCTTTATGGTCACTGCCCCGATGATTACCAGCGGCATTAAGGTTGACTTGCCTCAGGCCAATGGATTGCCGATCGAATCCAAGGACGCCCCCACCATCGTCACACTGAAAGAAGATGGTTCATATTATCTAGAATATAAAAATCAGGCGACTGGCCCAGTCACATTGGAAGAATTGACGCGTACGCTTGTTGATGCCCAAACCCAAGCGCAAAATGACAACAAGGTGCTGAATGTCGTAATCAATGGCCACAATACTCGTCCTTATGGCGATGTCATGGCCTTGATGTCCAGCCTGCAGGATGCTGGCCTTTCTCAAGTCGGTTTACTGACCAAGCCATTAGAATAAAGTATGAAAGACTATAAAAAGCCACCATTTCAGAAAAAAGCCATCGCACTTGGATTCACCTTAGGCATCCATGCAGTGGCTTTGGTGGGCTTACTTTATCTGGGCATGAGTAATCCCCCTGAACCGCCAAAACAGATCAAAACCGTTCTGATCAAGCCAGAAGACCTTAAACCGGTGACTCGCGAAGAAACCGAATTTGAGGAAACTGCACATAAAAATGTCGCAGAAGAAATTACCCAGACTGCTGAACCCAGTATAGAACCTGCTCCAGTGGTTCCAACGACGGCGCCTGCCACACCTCCTGCTCCACCTGCACCTAAAGTCGATACACAAAAAGCCCAGCAGGAACTGAAAGCGGCAGAGGCAGCACAAGCCAAGGCTGCGCAGCAAGCAGCGGAAGCAGCAAAACGTGCCCAAGCCGCTGAACAGGCCAAACAAGCAGCAGCCAAAGCCAAAGCGGATGCAGCGCAAAAATCAAAGGCGGAAGCCGAAGCTGCACGTCAAGCTGAACTAAATGCACAGCGCAAAGCCGATGCTGCTCAAAAAGCCAAACTGGAAGCACAGAAAAAAGCTGACTTAGCTGCCAAGCAAAAAGCGGATGCTGCCACAAAAGCCAAAGCAGAGGCTGATGCCAAACGTAAGGCTGAAGCTGCTGCTAAAGCAAAGGCAGATGCGGCAGCAAAAGCCAATAATGATGCAGCGGCGAAACGTAAAGCAGACGCTGATGCGAAAGCTAAAGCAGACGCGGCAGCCAAGGCTAAAAATGATGCAGAGGCGAAACGCAAAGCGGACGCTGATGCGAAAGCTAAAGCCGATGCAGCGGCTAAAGCAAAAGCCGACGCTGATGCCAAACGCAAGGCAGATGCCGATGCTAAGGCCAAATCTGATGCAGATGCCAAGCGCAAAGCAGATGCCGAAGCAAAAGCCAGAGCTGATGCAGATGCCAAAGCTTCAGCCGCGAAACAGGCTGCTGAAGAAGCTGCACAGAAAAAAGCGGAATCAAAACGGATTGCATCCACTGCGAAGCGCGATTTTGAAAACAAAATCAAACGCGCCTGGGATACACCGGTCGGATCATCAGGCCAGCGTGCCACTGCACGTGTAACCCTGAATGATAATGGCGGTGTGGTCTCGGTCATTGTGAATTCAAGTGATTCAGACATGAAAGCCAGTGTAGAAGCTGCAGTCCGTGCTGCTGCACCTTATCCAATGCCTTCCGATCCAGATGCACGCCGTGAAGCACGAAGCTTTACCTCAACCTTTACTGCACAATAAAAACGGAGCCATCACATAAATAATGTTGTGATGGCTTTTATTTTTTAAGCTAAACTTCACTTTAAATTGATTAAATAATATTCACTTTTCACAGTGTCATAACAGTTTGGTCATAAATTCATGGTTTTATTCTATTAAATCCATGCGATGATGTAGCCCAAGCACCTATACAATAAATCCGTTGATTTGAGTAAATAACGAATGATGGAAAAGACTCGCAAACATCTACTCTGCCTCGCAATCATTAGCACTTTAAGCCCTGTATTGGCAACCCAGTCCTATGCCCAATTGCATCTGGAAATTACCAAGGCACCTGAGGCAGCACCTAAAATTGCCGTTGTACCTTTCAGCCAGGATCAGAGCATTTATCCTATTGTGGAAAATGACCTGAATCGTTCTGGCCGCTTTACCAGTGCTTCAAAAAACCTGCCTGCAACAGCGACATTGAATAATCCGAATGCAGAAGCTTGGGCATCGGCTGGTGTTCCCTATGTGGTCACCGGTTCATCCAAGGCCACAGCCGATGGTTCTTTTGAAATCCAGTATCAGCTCTATGATGTCGAAAAAAAACAATATCTATTAAATGAATTGCTGACTGTTCCAGCCTCACGCACCCGTCAGGCAGCGCATATGATCAGTGATGCCATCTATCAGGCATTGACCGGCATTCCAGGTGACTTTAGCGGACGTATTGCCTATGTGCTGCGTAATCCTGCTACGCCGGAACAACGCTATACCTTGCAGATTGCCGACACCGATGGCGAACAGCCAAAAACCATTTTAACCTCGCGTGATCCGATCCTTTCTCCGGCATGGACACCAGATGCCAAAAAAATCGCTTATGTGTCCTTTGAAACCAAACGCCCGGCGATTTATGTACAGGATCTGGCGACCGGACAGCGTGAAAAACTGGCCAGCTTCCGCGGTTTGAATGGCGCGCCGAGCTTCTCTCCAGATGGCAAGAGCATGCTGTTTACTGCTTCTATGCACGGCAATCCGGAAATCTACCAGATGAATCTGGAAACGCGTAAGCTACAACGTATGACCAATGACAGTGCCATTGATACTGAAGCACGTTATTCGCCAGATGGAAAATCTTTTATTTTCACTTCTGACCGTGGTGGTTCTCCACAAATTTATCGCCATGATCTTGAATCAAGTAGCAATAAACGCCTGACCTTCCGTGGTGCATTCAATGCGCGTGGTACGCTAAGCGCAGATGGTAAAAAACTTGCATTAGTTCATCGCCCAAGCGGCAGTAACTATCGAGTTGCGGTTCAGGACATGACCTCTGGTGTGAACAACATTTTGACACCAACAACGCTGGACGAATCGCCAAGCTTCTCGCCAAATGGCCAGATGGTGGTCTATGCCACCCGTGAAGGTGCACGCGGACTCTTGTCGATCATGTCGCTGGATGGCCGCTTCCGTATGAATTTGCCAAGTGAAACGGGCGAAGTCCGTGAACCGGCTTGGGCACCAAAATAAGATTTTTATATTGATAAACCCTTTACCCCATAATCAAACTTCATGGAGATGAAGATGAACAAAGTAAAATTATTTGCCTTGCCACTTTTAGCAGCAGCTGTTGTCATGACAGGTTGTGCGAGCCGTAAGCCTGCCGCTGAAGTTCAAACGGGCGGTTTAGATACGACCGGTACAACAACTGTGAATACTCAAGGCTTGAGTGAAGATGCAGCACTGAATGCACAAAACATGGCAGGCGCTTCTGCAAAAGGCGTTACTGCAGAAAATAAAGCATTCTTGGCAAAACGCGTGGTGCATTTTGACTATGACAGTACTGAACTCAGCAATGAAGATCTAAATACGCTGCAAGCCCATGCGCAATTCCTGATGGCCAATGCCAATTCACGTGTAGCACTCACCGGCCATACCGATGAACGCGGTACCCGTGAATACAACATGGCACTTGGCGAGCGTCGTGCCAAAGCAGTAGAAAGCTTCTTGGTGACGACTGGTGTTAATCCTGGTCAACTAGAAGCAGTTAGCTATGGCAAGGAAATGCCAATCAATGCGGGCCATGACGAAAATGCCTGGAAAGAAAACCGCCGTGTAGAAATTAATTATGAAGCGGTACCACCATTGTTGAAATAATTTTCATTCATGATGGTTTCATCAAATAAAAAGCACTCAATCATGAGTGCTTTTTATTTGCTTCAATGAAAGAATCGGTCTACTTGGGAAGCTGATCTTGTTCAGCCGGATGCATCGATTCGATCAGGTCATGTTTATTGAATTGTTTGTACTCTGGTTTTGCTTCATAATCCCGCCAGGCTTCTTTCATCTTGTCTTCAGAGATATCATCTAAAGTAATGCCTTCGCTTGGCGTTGGAGTCGCATCAAACTTCAATGTTGTCATATCTGTGCTCCTATTCTCAATTTTCCTTTGTCTTCAACATAGCACTTTCCGCAGGAGTTGCAAGGGCAAAATCGATACAAATAATCCAGTTTAATTTTTCTTTTAGTACGTTCTCATCTAAAATATAGCCGCATATCGTTTTGATCATTTTTTCCCGATTTAAGTTTTGGAGTTTCCCCTATGTCATACCGCACTTTATCCCAGTTTTTACAACAACAAAGCGGGAATCTCACACCTGAACTTGCACAAGTTATTGAAACGATTGCAAACACTTGCAAAGACATTGATCAATTACTGCAAAAAGGTGCTTTAGCGGGTGTATTGGGAAGTGCACAGCATGAAAACGTTCAAGGCGAAGAGCAAAAGAAGCTGGATGTCATTTCTAATGACTATTTGATTGATGCCTTGCAGCAACATCCAAATGTGGGTGGTTTGGCCTCAGAAGAACTGGATGAATTCACCCCTGCACAAGAAAATGGTCAATTTCTGGTATTGTTCGATCCATTAGACGGTTCAAGCAATATCGACATCAATATGTGTGTTGGTACCATTTTTTCGATTCTTCCTGCAAAAAATGCCGTGACTCAGGCAGAAGACTTTATGCAAGCCGGTGTTCATCAGGTAGCTGCAGGTTATGTGCTTTATGGTCCATCGACCATGTTGGCATTGACCGTCGGCGCAGGCGTAGTGTTCTTTACCTATGACCCTGAGACTCAAGAATTCCTACTGACTTCTGAAGCAATTCAGGTAGCTGCAGATACTAAAGAATATGCGATCAATGCGTCGAATCAACGTCATTGGGAAGCACCAGTACAGCGTTATATCGATGAATTGTTAGCAGGCAAAACCGGTCCTCGTGAGAAAGACTTCAATATGCGTTGGGTTGCTTGTATGGTGGGCGACATTCACCGTATTCTTTGCCGTAGCGGTATCTTCATGTATCCATACGACCTTAAAGATCCGGCTAAAGCAGGCCGTCTACGTTTAATGTACGAAGCCAATCCAATGAGCATGCTCATGGAACAGGCTGGCGGTGCATCGACTACAGGTCGTGTGCGTATTCTTGAGATCGAACCGACAGATCTACATCAACGTGTGCCAGTGATCATTGGTTCTAAAAACGAAGTTGATCTTGTGACCAGCTACCACAACTAATTTTTATAGCGGCAGTCGATATTGAATCGGCTGCCGTGGATTATATCTCCCATGCCAACTTTTTTTCTTGATTCAAAAGACAATCCAAAGATTAAACACTTACGCGGTTTAATTGAACAAAATACCTATCGTAAAAAACAAGGTCAAACGGTTTTAGAAGGCACGCATCTGTCTCTCGCCTGGTTACATGAAAACCGTAAAATTGATTCTATTTTCACCACTGAACATGCACTTTCACATCCTGATTTCGAGAAAATTCTCGCAAAATACACAGGTATGGTCTTTGTTCTGAGCGAGTCTTTATACAAAGATTTAAGCACATTAGGAACATCTTTAGCCTGTTTAGCTGTGGTCACTCTACCGACAGCAAATTATGCATTGGATTTTAAAGCAGACACTTTGATTCTGGAAAATGTACAGGATCCGGGTAATGTAGGCACCCTGCTTCGCTCTGCTGCTGCTGCCGGTATTGAACAGATTGTGTGTACCAAAGGTTCTGCATCGCTCTGGTCTCCACGCGTATTACGTGCTGGTATGGGTGCACATTTCACATTACAAACCTTTGAAAATATTGCGCTTGAACAAATTCTTGAGCAATTTCAAATCCCTGTCTATGTAACCAGCTCACACCGTGCTGAAAGCCTGTATTCAAAAGACTTACGTAAACCTTGCGTGTGGATTCTGGGTAATGAAGGCCAAGGCGTGTCTGATTATGCGATGCAACATGCTGAAGCCGTGAGCATTCCGCAACCCGGTGGTCAGGAATCACTGAATGTCGCAATTGCAGGTTCGATCTGTTTCTTTGAAATGGTACGTCAACGTATCTAATTAAGGATTTAGGTTACAGTGTTTTAATACGACCCTGCCCGTGTATAAAATAGATTAAACTACAAAAATAATAAACTTAATTGTCAACCAAACCAGGATTCCCAACGTTATATGATTATGAACTTGGGAATAATGGTGGGTGTCCAATGACAGGATTTTCCATCTCTATGGATTTAGCACCAAAACAGTTGCAAACACACGATGTAAGTATTCTGAAGAGTACGGCTGAAGCACGTCTGAAGAATTTCATGCAGGATGTGACGGGGCGTGCCTTGGTGATGATGGAAAGTGCGACTCAAGGTCATCATGGTATTGCCATGGATCTGGTTCAGGAAGCTTTCATTTCCTTACACAAATCCTATGCAGAAAAAAGTACTGAAGAATGGTATCCCCTATTTTATACCATTCTCAACAACAAGTTACAGGACTGGCGTCGTAAAGAGTCACGGCGTGGTCAAATGTTTTCATTTTTCAAGAAAGTCAGTCTCGATGACGACGAAATTGAATTTGATGATGTCGTCGATGAATCAACACCAACGCCGCTGGACTTTCTCGATCAGGCAGTCACTGCTGAAGAAATCCAGGAAGCGATTGCAAAATTGCCTGTGCGTCAGCAGCAGGCATTTATGCTAAGAGCTTGGGAAGGATTTGATACGCATACCACCGCACAGATTATGAACTGCACAGAAGGCAGTGTAAAAACCCATTACCACCGTGCTATCCAAGGCTTACGCGCCTCTTTAGCACATTTAAATCCATATCTGGGAGGGTCATCCGAATGAATCAAGATGATTTCTTAAAACAAGTAACTTCCAAACTTGATGGACTGGCACAACAACATAAAGACAAACCTGTTGTCATGCACCATGTTCTTGAAGAAATTCAGGATTCAAAACATTCACGCTTTGCATTTCTAAAAATGTCAGGTTTTGCTTTGGCAGCTGCGATTGCAGGCATTGTGGTATTACCGAATCTTTCGGACCATAACGAGCCGCAAACTCAAATGGTGTCAGTCCCAAAACTGTCTCCGCAAATGCTTGAAGATTTAGAAATGTTAATGGTTTTAGGTGAGGACAAAGTTCCACATGGCAGCTAAAAAATTGGCGATTGCTTTTTGTGCATTCAGTTTTCTGCAAACCAGCTTTGCAGGATTTGAACGTTTTTGGCTATTTTCCAAGGATGCGAATACCCAAGTAACTGATACTTGGGATAGTCTTTCTGATTCTGAACAATTGGCACTGATTAAACGTTATCAATCTTTAAAAGAAATCCCCGAACAACAACGTGTCAGCTTGCAGCAGCGTATGGACTGGTTTACCCAACTCCCTGATGCGGAAAAGCAGAGAATGCGTGAAACATGGCAAATGATGAGCAGTCAGGAACGTAAAGAACTGGGCGCACGTATGCAAAAAGCGTCTCCTGAGCAACGCCTCGCCATTCGTGAAGAATATATTCTCAAATATCAGCAAGTGACTCAGCAGCCTAACTCGCATTAAACACTTAATATAAAAAAGCCTCCATATGGAGGCTTTTTTGATGTTTCAATCATATTTTATTTTCTTAAGCGGCGATAAGCTGCAAACCCTAATAATCCTAGTAGCCCCCACATTCCAATTGCCCCACCACCACTTGAGGACGTATTCGTATTTTTAACTGTATTACGTAACAAGATTGTCGCTTTTTCTGACATTTTTTCATCAGCATCGAAAATCGCATAATCCATGCTGTAATTTGCCTGGCTTAAATTATTTTTTACACTAAATGTCAGCTGTCCCCCATAACAGGTCTGATTTTGATAGGTATCAGGACAGGCTCCTTGTCGCTCTGCCTTCAGTGAAACTCCCGCAGGCAGCTTAACAATATGAATCGGGATCTCTTTTCCATCTTTATCTTGATAAAAAGCCGACTTTCCTGATGGTAGAGGCCCATCCCCATCATCACTATCATTTTCAAGCGGATTTACCGCCACTGTAAGATTATTCTCTGGACTAAGCTGATATTCATCATCTTTTGCAATTGGTGCAATGTTGTTAAAAGCTGCTCTTAAGAGGCCAGCACTGCTCGCACCTGTAGCCCGGTCTTTAAGGGTATAACTACAGAACTCCATATCAACCGAACTGGTCTGCTTACCATCAGTGCGATACATCATGATCCGGTTTAAATCAGGTTTCCACTCACATTTAAGATTTGGATCATTTGGATTTCCTTCCACAGTGGTTGAATTACCTGTACCAATTAACTTACCAACACCTAAAGTTTTTACACTGACCTCATAATTTTGTGAATTTAAGGCTTTAATTTGAATCTTATCATTGGTTAGAGTTTCTTGAGGCATAGCCAAGATAAAAGGATTAATATAGATTGCACGATATTTCTGATATTGCTTGGTATATTTAAGTAAATCCTGATAACTTTTCAATTCTTCCTTTAAACCAGGAAGCTCATTTTCTGGAGTATTTTTATCAGCAATGATTTCTTCGAGATCATCTATATTCTCCTGATAAAAGTCATTGAGTTCTACCAAACTCTTATTTTGCAAGTCCGTAATATCGGCTGCAGTCAAACGTCGGATTTCAACTGAGCCGATCTCGCAGGTATTTTTTGCACTTGGATCAAATGTTAATGTGGATCCAATCACACGATCAATACCACGCTGGTCTTGTTCAATACAGCCACTCACCCCGATATCTACCAAATCCGTTGCGGTCTGATTATCACGCGGGTAATACAGCCCTAAATAGCGATTATCAATAGCAGGCTCAATATAATTTGTTAATAAACTGCTGATTATATTGTTAGAGACATCAAGATTATTTGAAGTAGTATCTTCGTCTAATTCTGGCAATACGCAACGTGATGGCCCAGTCGTTTGAATTGCATTTCGAATTGTAGAAAATTCAACACGTTGTGCCTTGGTCGGATTTCCCTGATTTAAGGCATATTCACAAGACAGGCCTTGGTTAAAGGCTAAAATATTGAAATTAAAATACCTAAACCCGGTATTGTCATAAAATAAAGTAGATTGGGCTGTATTTTCAACAATAGTATTACTTAATGCAGTTAAACTGGAGAATTTACTGAGCGGACGATTAACTTCATTCGTCATACGCACAATATGTCCTGTGGTACTGGCAGTATTCTTCGCAATAGTAGAGTTAACAATTTCTACTGTGGCATAGCCACAAAAATCAATAATACTGTTAGCAGTGTCTGAACCATTTTTAACAATACTACTGGAATTAATTTTCACATTGGTTTGAGTTGTACCTAAATTTCCCTGACAATCCATCGCCAGAACACTACCATATGAACTCGCCTGATTTTTTTGAATCAAAGAATCCTGAATGACAATATTCCTTTCCGTATTCATTGCTACACTATAAATCGCCCCACCTTCTGCAGCTGCTCGGGAATTTACTATTTCACTGGTATTAATACTTAAAGGCCCAGCTACATAAAAAGTACCGCCATTACCTTTATCCAAGGTATTTATTGCTGCATAACCATCCTTTAAGATCAGATGATGAATTTCCAGACTGGATTGGCTAGCCATACTATTAAATAATCTGGTTTTCCCCTGGCCTGAAATAGTACTTTTTAAAGCCTCCCGGGTTGGATATAACAGCGTAATCGGACTACGACTAGCATAGTTAAGCGGAGTTTTCCCATAAATTTTGAGCGCTGACTCTACGATCAGCTCTTTATCTAATTTGTACTCGCCTGCTTCAAGCTGAATCACATCTGCAGCTGAACCATCCAATCGAAGCGTACGTCCTACATTACATCCACCATAAGATTTATCCAGTTTTGCAGTTTTAATGGCTTCTCGCAAAGAACAGGCATTATTATTCTCGCCATCTTCATCAGCAAAAGTAGTTACATATATCGTTTTATCTTCGGCTGCCATCAAACTCATGGCAGATAAAATCATGGCCGCAAGCAGTCCTTTTTTATAATTTTTCATGATTTTTCCTTAATCTTTTAATCCACGGCGTAAACCTATTAATCCGAGTAAAATCAGTAGCCCACCACCACCCCATGAGCCGCCTGAAGTTTTGACTGCTTTGTCTTCCATTTCATTTTTTGGCTCCTGAACAATTTGAGTAGTAATAGTCAAATAAGGTTTACTTTTATTAAACCGTGTCGATGAGGTCACCACTTGTAGTTCGAAAATATCTGCTCCATGCCAGGTAGAATCCGGGGTATAAACGACATTGCCATGAATATCGATGATTGTTTTACCCTTGGAAGCTGTTTTGGTTTGTACCACTTTAAAACAGCCATCTTGCCAAGGCTCCCCCGTCGGATTCTGACCAACAATGGCATTACACTGTTCTTTTGGAATTAAATCACTATCTCCCAGATAAGATTCAATTGAAAACTTGGCAATTTCACCCTTTAACAGATCTTGTCCCACCAGACTGCCTGAGATTGGTATCGTGATTTCAACAGCACCACGATCACAAAACAGATTATCCATCAAACGGTTGATCCCGCGCTGATCTGCCGCTTCACATGCTACCGTTGGATTTGCTAAACTCAATCCTGTGCCTCTATTCACAATCGGTGATTCACTCACAAGGATATAGTTCAACAAAATTCGTGGGCGCATATAACCGAGAAATTGTCCTTTAGGAACGCTATATGGACAAAGTATGGCATTATTATTTTCTTGTAGGGTCTGACAAATACCTTCACTTTTATCTGAGGATTCAGCAAAAAGTCGTGTACCATTCCAGAACTGGTTCGGCGCGACGGCATCCCCTACACCACACGAGGCTGTCAGCAGATTATTTTGCGACACAGACTTATCACCAGTGATAATTTGGCAATCCTGTGTACCATTTCTTAAAATAATACTATTCGCTACATAAGCTCTTCCATACGGTGCATGGATATTTAAAGCAGTATTTTCATTGTCAACTATGGTGAGATTATTCAATCCCATCCCGTCCAGGACATTAATAAATACACCCTTATTTTTTAGTATCGTACTACTTAATACCTCCCCACTAATACCTTGATCTTTACTGGAGTCAGCAAACTGTCCCGCGCTATAAATATTGGTCGCGGAATTATCCAGTGTCTGATTATTTTTAAGTACACTTTGATAAATGAGGAAAGCAGGTAGCTCGCTATACAGGATCCCGCCTCGTTGGGCTTTATTATTTTCGATCAGACTATTTTTAATTTGTGCACGGCTTGTTAAGTTCTGACCAAACTTGCCAGCATTATAAATTGCCCCACCCAAGTTGGCAGCAGCATTAAATAGACGGTTATATTCTAGAATTAGCTGACCTTTATTATAAATTAGGCCACCTTGTTCAGCACAACTGGTTTTACCACAGCCTTCAAGATCCAGTTCTTTCAAATTTAACTGAACCAATGTATCTGTACTGTTGATCCTGAAAAGGTTATCAGTACCTTTCATTTGAATATGAGCATTATGCAAGCCTAATGCTTTTTCATCCGTACTGAATTCGCCATCACTTTCTGCGACCGCACGGATGGTAAGAGATTTTTTAATCGCGATATGCTGGTTCAACACATAGGTATTTTTTTCTTTTAAAATAATGGTACTGGATGAGTTCTCCCCACCACACCCCATAAAACCTGATTTAGCTAAACCACGGTTAACATACTCAACAGCTTCTCGAAGTGAACATTCCTTGTCATCTTTTTCAATATCTTCTGTAGTAGTTACAATAATATCTGCACTATACGACTGCCCCGCTATACATAGCAAAGCTATGCCTATGCTCTTCTTGAGCATAACCTTCTCCTTAATTTTTATTTCTTTCTTTTTCTTCTAAAGTTGCAGAATCCTTGCAACAGCGAATTATTTTGCCTTACTGTGTCATAGACTGAGTAATTACTCAAGAATTTTTATATTTTACCGATATTCGTCAATCAAGGCATATATCTGCCGCAGATTAGCATTGCTGACTTTCAATTTTTCCCCTTTAAGCAATTGAATAATCTGCTCTAATCTTTGAAGCAGCACTGAAGTTTGATGTGGCCCATGGCTTAGTAAATAGTCAAAGATTTGAGGGTCTAAATGGATCCCACGACGATCGAGCACCGAGGAAACCAGCGCATAGCGATCAGCATACAAACTGCCACTGGGTACACGAGTACTGACCGCCTGCGTGAGACGGGATTGTAAATCTGGCAATTCAAGTTTGAGTTCGATAGGTGCAAAACGTGATGAAAACACCAACTGCCCACCACCTTCATTATTATAATTAATCAAGTGAAAGACTGCGCGTTGCCAATGGGGTACGCCGCTAATTGCTTCAATATCATCGAGTGCTACCAGATCAAAACGATCCAGAGAGGTAATCGCCTCAGTGGGTGCATCTAAAAGCTCAAGCAAAGATACCTGAATTGCAGATTTGCCCACTTCCAGATAAGAGTCACAGATGGCAGATAATAAATGACTTTTACCTGTACCGGCTCCCCCATAGACATAAAATTGGTTGATCAGGCCTGCATGTAATTGACGGACAGCATCAATGACATGCCCCCAACCCGGTCCTGAAAAATCACTGATCCGGGCATCGAGCTGAGGTTCTATATCTAACTGCAATTGACGCATACGATTTTTTGGCCTTATGAGTCTTTACGATGAGGATCGTGAATTTTACTTGAGTTCTCCTCTGCTTGCAGCGGTTTTTTCTGTGGCTTTTTCATTTCAATATCAACATCTAAGTCTGCTGTTTCAATATTGATTGAACCGGTAGATGCATCTTGTATGATAACAGCCCGATCACCATAAAATGGCGTATGTTCATAATACTCACGGATATGCCGCAGCAGTACCACAATCACGGCTGCCACCGGTAAGGCAATCAGCATGCCCAAGAAACCGGCCAGTTGTGCACCTGCCAGAACTGCAAACACTACAGCTACAGGAGAAAGACCGATTTTATCACCTAGCAAGAACGGTTGCAGAATATAGCCTTCGACGGCCTGCCCGACCATAAAGACAATCCCGACCAATACCAGTTGCCACCAGTCAATTCCAAATTGGAAAAACGTTGCAATGACTGCAGCAATAATCCCAACCGCAAAACCAAGATACGGAATGATACTGCACAATCCGGCAATCATCCCGATGATCAAGCCAATCTCCAGGCCAATCAGTTGCAGCCCCACTGCATAAACCACGCCCAGCAGAACCATGACCAGGAACTGACCTTTGACAAAGGCACCTAAGACACTATGACATTCACTCACAATAGTTAAGGTGGTTTTTTCATAAGGACGGGGAATTAGACGACGTAAGCTGTCCAGCATCCGATCCCAATCCAGCAAGAAATAAAAGGCAATGATCGGAATCAGGACAATCGTGCCACCAATCTGGATAAAGTTCAGGCCAGATTGTGCCAGTTTCAAAATCATCGCCTGAATACTGTCTGCACTATAATTGGTCTGGACATAGTCCATCACCACGGAGGAAATCTGATCGGTATCAATCTCCATCGGGACCAGATTAAAGCTATCGGAAAGCCAAGGTAGAAACGTGTAATTGATCCAGTGAATCCCGGCCGGAATGCTATCACGCGCATACATCAGCTGCTGCCAGACCAGTGGTACCAGATACCACATCACCAAGGTGACCACGACCCCAATCCCGATAAATACGATACTGATCGAGAGCCATCGAGCCAGCCCAATGCGGTGCAAAACATCGACCAGTGGACTAAATAAATAAGCAATTAGAAAAGCTGCCACAAAAGGAACCACAACTGGTTTAAGCAGATATAAAACCCAAAGTATCAATGCTATACCAGCAAGTATAAGAATGCGCCGTAAAGTACGATCGACCATAGAATCTTGCCTTTTCTCTATTAATCATTCTAAAAATTAAAATATTTTAATAAAGATAGCATTTTAGGCCACAAATACCATAAGAGTTTTACATATTCAGGTTATAATCGCACCCGCGAATGCGGAGACTTCATTATGAGCAACTCAACTTCTACCCCAAACACTGGTTTAAGCTACAAAGATGCAGGTGTCGACATTGAGGCGGGCGACGCGTTAGTCGATCGTATCAAATCTGTCGCTAAGCGTACCTCACGTCCCGAAGTTATGGGCGGTCTAGGTGGCTTTGGTGCACTTTGTAAAATTCCTAAAGGTTATGAAGAACCTGTTCTCGTATCTGGCACAGATGGTGTTGGTACAAAATTACGTCTGGCACTGAATTTGAACCGTCATGACACAATTGGTCAAGACCTGGTTGCAATGTGCGTGAATGACCTTCTTGTCTGTGGTGCTGAACCACTGTTCTTCCTTGATTATTATGCAACTGGTCACTTAAATGTTGATGTTGCTGCAAATGTAGTCACTGGTATTGGCGCTGGTTGTGAACTTGCTGGCTGTGCATTAGTTGGCGGTGAAACTGCTGAAATGCCAGGCATGTATGAAGGCGAAGATTACGATCTTGCAGGTTTCTGTGTCGGTGTTGTTGAGCAAAGTAAAATTATTGATGGCTCTAAAGTCAAAGCGGGTGACGTTTTAATTGGTGTAGCTTCTTCAGGTGCGCACTCAAACGGCTACTCACTGCTTCGTAAAATCCTGGACGTGAAAAACGTTGATCTGAATCAAATCGTCGATGGTCGCCCACTTGCAGATGTTGCAATGGAACCAACACGCATTTATGTAAAACCAATTCTTGAACTGTTAAAACACGTTGATGTCCATGCGATGGCACACATCACTGGTGGTGGTTTACCAGGTAACTTACCTCGCGTACTTCCAAACGGTGCTCAAGCGCTGGTAAATGAATCTTCTTGGGAATGGCCTGAACTATTTAAGCTTCTACAACGTGAAGGCGGCGTAGAACAGTTTGAAATGTACCGTACTTTCAACTGTGGCGTCGGTATGGTGCTGGTTGTTGATGCAGCCGATGCAGACAAAACTGTTGAATTACTCAACCAGCTTGGCGAAAAAGCATGGGCAATGGGTCAGATTCAAGACAATGCTGAATCGGTTGCAGGTGCAGACGAAAAAATTCGTGTGATCTTCGCGTAATTTCGCATGATTAAAATTGCTGTACTTGTTTCAGGTAGCGGATCAAATCTGCAAGCCTTGATGGATGCCAATCTTTCCGGGCAAATTGTAGGGGTGATTTCCAACAAACCTGAAGCCTTTGCTTTAACGCGTGCACAGCAGGCAGGCATTCAGACTGCAGTTATTGAACACAAGCAATATCCGAATCGTGAAGCTTTTGATGATGTGATGCATCAACAGTTACTCGATTGGGATGTAGATCTGGTGGTGCTTGCCGGCTTTATGCGAATTTTAAGTGAAAAATTTGTGAAAGCCTGGGAAGGTAAAATGTTGAATATTCACCCTTCTCTGTTACCTCATTATAAAGGCATGCATACGCATCAGCGTGTACTCAATACCGGTGATGTTCTGCACGGTTGTACGGTGCATTATGTCACGGCTGAACTGGATGCAGGCCAAGCGCTTGCGCAAGGTGTTCTCAAGGTTTCTCATCACGATACGGTAGAAAGTTTGGCAACACGTGTGCATAGCCTCGAGCATGTGATCTATCCACAAGTCGTAGAATGGATTTGTAGCGGAACGATTCAACATACTAAAGATGGTGTGTTATATCGAAATGAGAAAATGCAAGCGCCTGTTCAATTCTGCAAGTTTTAAAAAAAATTTAGATATAAAAAACGCATCCTAGGATGCGTTTTTTTATTTCCAATATATTCAATGACTCAGGCAGACTGTTGCTGAATCAATTGTTTGAGCAAGCTCGCGACTTGATCGGGTTGTTCCAATGGGAACATATGCCCGCCATCGACTACGGTAAAAGGAATACCAAACTTCTTTTGCACTTGCTGCGGGAACTTGCGGGCCAGAAATGGACCTTTCTCGGCAACGACCAGATGCACAGGAATTTTTGGTTTCGCCTGAGGCAACCACCAGAGTGACGGATTGGTTCTAAAGACTGCGACCTCATCCCTTTTAGGGATAGTAAGTTCTACTCCACCCCGGATGGGATCATCCTGTAAGGCATAATCAATATACGCCTGGAAGCAATCTGCATCAAAATCCTGATAAAAACCTTTAGGGCGCAGCAATTCAGCGGCTTGTTCCCGTGAATCCCAATGATCTCGACGGCGTTTCGACAAACCTGCCGGAGACATTTTATCCAATGCTTTTAAACGAAAAGTCTTGGCGATATGCAAGGCAAAGGCTTCTTTGCCCATAATCATTGGCGGGTCCAGCATGATCATTTGTGAAAACAGTTCCGGGCGCTGTAAAGCGGCCTGAAACGTTAATACAGAGCCCAACGAATGTCCCAAACCAATCACGGGTCGGCCTTGAGATTGGCGTACAATACTGTCGATCACTTGCCGGGTCAGGCTTTTCCAATGGTTATCAACCGGATAACGCTTATCCCGCCCTAAAAGCGGCACATAGATAATATCGTAATCATCTTGCAATTCATCAAACAGCTTTTGATAGACTTTAGATGGCACGCCATTGGCGTGCGCGAAATGAATCAGTGGTTTCATTGCAGTGTCGTGCTATTTTCTGACTGAAGCTTCTGTGCAACTGAAGAAGCAATTCCATCCCCAATCGATGAACCCATACGACCCAAGACTGATTCAAATGGACTATATTCAATGGTGTAATTCAACGCTTTTTCAGTTTTCAGTTCACGTTTCAAAGTATTTAAGCTACCGATACGATCCGCAATCCCTAATTTCACCGCCTGATCACCGGTCCAGAACAAGCCAGAGAAAATGGCAGGATCATTGGATTTCAATTTATTGCCACGTCCCTGTTTCACTGCATTAATAAAGTGACCATGCACATTATCCAGCACACCCTGTACGTGGGCTTTTTGCGCAGGATCAACCGGCTGAGTCATAGACAGCAAAGCTTTATTTTCACCTGAAGTCATGGTGCGATCTTCAACACCTAATTTTTGCAATAGATTAGTCACACCATAATTCGGCATGATCACCCCAATTGAACCGACCAAGCTCGATGGATTGACAATAATTTCATCCGCAGCTGAAGCAATATAATAAGCACCTGAAGCACCAGTATCGCCAATCACGGCATACAATTTTTTCCCAGAATGCTGTTTTTTCAGATACTGAATTTCCTGCCAGATTTCATCGGACTGTACCGGTGAACCGCCAGGTGAGTTGATATTCAGCACCACTGCTTTACTTTGTTTATTTTCAAAGGCTTTTTTCAATGATTTGATGGTATTGCTACTGTTGACGCTCTGCTTGTCGGCTGCAATTGTACCCACAATATCCACGACTGCGATATGCGAACCCGCAGCAGCGCTAGCATCTGAAGAAACTGAACTACAGCTTTTGCCTAGCGCCAGAATGACGACAAGCAGATAAGCAAAAGTCAGAAATTTAAAGAAAATTCCCCAACGGCGCGCACGGCGCTGTTCTTCAACAGAAGCTAAAACTGCTTTTTCCAGCAGTTTCCATTCCGGACCAGTCGGTTGAACTGGCTGTTGCGTATTTTGTATTTGATTTTCAGGTTTTGGTGGCCAATCGGACATAAATAATCCAATAAATTGATTTATATTGAATCCATTATATACACTGAATCGGGTAATTCTGTCTAAACAAAACGTTTTCGCCTATAATAAATTTTGTTCTCTTTTTTTGTACTTAGACGAAATCAATGACGAAACAGGGCTCACGGAATTCAGCTTACGGATTACTCAAATACATTAGCCGCCAACCGCTTCCGGTTTCTCGCTGGATGGCCCGTATTCTGGCCTTTATTGTGAACAGTTTTAAAGTCACTAAAACTTCGGAAGTCATTCGTCTGAACCTTGAAATCAGTCTTTCAGAACTGTCCAATCAGGAACGTGAACAGATTAACCGTGCTGCGGTTCGCAATGAATTAATGTCATATTTCGAGTTCTTTACTATTTGGGGCTCAAGCAATCAGAAAAATCTTAAACGCGTTCATCGCGTCATTGGCGAAGATCTACTTCATGATGCCCTTGCACAAAATAAAGGACTGGTTTTAATTGTGCCGCATTTTGGTACCTGGGAAATTATGAATGCCTATATTGCCCAGTTCACTTCAATGACCATTATGTACAAACCGGTGAAAAATCAGGCTGCAGATCAATTTGTACGGGCCGCCCGTAGTCGTGAACAAGCGCATCTGGTACCGACCGATGAATCTGGCGTCCGTCAGATTTTTAAGGCCTTAAAACAAGGCGGCACTACGGTCATCCTGCCGGATCATACCCCGAATATCGGTGGTGAATATATTCCATATTTCGGCGTGCCTTTGGCCACCAGTAATTTAAGTGCCAAGCTGATTCAAAAGACCAAAGCGCGTGCTCTGTTTTTATATGCCCTACGTAATACAGAAGATGGATTCGATATTTTTATCGAAACGGTTGATGAAAAAATTTATAGTGGCAATGCCAATCAAGGTACGCAAGTCATTATCAATAGTATTGAAAATTTAATTCGTCGCCATCCGGAACATTATCACTGGAGTTATAAACGCTTTAATGCGCATCAAGACTTAGGAAATCTCTATAAACTTGAGCATGAACAAGCCCTAGACAAAGTAAATGCGTTGAAAACACAAGAACTACATAAAGTTTCGCCCATATTGGAATCAGTCACTTAAGGGCTGACGATACAACCACTGCCATTCATGTCGTTCGGCAGAAAGCACCAGTTTTGAGCCTTGTTGCTGGAAGTGCACACTCCCCTGTTCTGCTGTGGTCAATAAGGGAATATTAAGTGCTTTCAACCGTTGCTGGGTCAGTTGGCTCGGGTGGCCATAACGGTTAAATTTCCCAGCCGAGGCAATCGCCAGTTTAGGCTTCAAAACCTGTAAAAATTGATAGGCTGAACTGTGCTGACTGCCATGATGGCCGAGTACCAGCACATCGACTTTAAGTTCCGGATAATTTTGGAGTAACTGATATTCAGTTTCCCAACCCGCATCCCCCATCAGTAAAAATTTTTGATACGGTCCGGCATTTTTAACTTGCAGATATATCACACAAGATCGGTCGTTTTTATTGAAGTTTGGCGTATTTAACTGCTGCTGCCGAGGTGCCAGAATTTTAAAGTTAATCTCTTCAGACCATTGCCATTGCTGTCCTTCATAACAAAACTGAAAGCTTGAAGAAGTAGCGGTTTCAGGCATCTGATTGGATGACACTTGTCGGATGTTTAGTTGATCTTTAATGCTGTGATATGCACCGCTATGGTCCTGATCCAGATGGGTCAAAATCAGTTGATCCATTTCTCCAACACCTTGCACAGACAAAAATGGCATAATCACTTGCCGACCAATACTGAATTTTTCTTCATTATAATAACCGCCCATATCGATCATCATGCTCTTTTGCCCTTCCCGAATGAAGATGGCCTGTCCCTGCCCGACATCCAGAACAGACAGCTGAAATGCATGCTGATTAAGTTGAGGAATGCACAGTGGTAAACAGGCAAGTGCTGTCCAGCTTTTGGGCACTAAGCCACGCGGCAAAAAGACAATTAATAAGCCCAAAATACATAGAGCAATCATCCAGACATTCATGGCCACAGGAATCAGTTGCGGTGCAAACAGCCGATCAAGCAGATTCAAAAATGCCAGCAGTATATGAATAAAAATATCATTGAGCTGAAACAGCAGACTCGAAAGTGGTTCAGAAATGAAAAATAATAAAGCCGCCAGAATATCTACGGGAACTATCAGCAGGCCAATCCACGGGATAGCCACCAGGTTGCTTAGCGGCGTAATCCAGGCCACCTGCTTAAAAAACAGCATCATTAAGGGAAGCAGGGCCAGAAAAATTTTCCACTGCGACTCCACTAAAACTTTCATTGCAAAATACAGCCGTTGTAATGCTGTTTGTATTTTTTGATGCGGTTGCTGCTGAATGGTTTGATAGATTCGCAGCAAGACAAAACAAGCCCCATAAGACAACCAGAATGCGGCCGACAAAATACTAAAAGGATCAAAGAGCAACAATAAGGCAGCACTTAAAATCAGCAATTTTAATGGCTGCACACTTTGCCTGAGCAGCAGGGTGAAAGTCACAATCACACAAATCAGTAAAGTGCGTAGCGCCGGAATCTCAAAACCGACAAAGGCACAATACAGTAATACACATAACAAAAAAGGCAGACTCAAAAAATACTGCCTTGGCCATTTCAGATAAATCTGCGGTGCGTACCTTGAAATCAGATATTGCAAGGTGCCACAGACGATAAAGGCAAAGATCAGCACATGTGGTCCGGAAATCGCCAGTAAATGGCTCATGCCAAAACGCTGGAATTTCTGCTCAGTTGATTGATCCAACAAACTTTCATCACCACTTAATAGAGCCAGTAACAAGCCTTTCTGCTGTACGGGTTGTCTGGCCACGAACTCTCTTAAGGCCAGTCGCTGCTGTTCTACCCAAAGCAAAAATCGCTGATTCAAATTTTTCTGCTGACGTAAATGTTGAGCATGACCTAGTGCATAGAGTTGTTGCAGTTGCAACTCTCGGATATGTTTAATCCTAAATCCGGCCATAACATTTTGCTGCAATGCCCACTTTTCTGCATCAAAAGCACCCGGTGCGGCATAACTATGGTTAGGTCGAATCTGGCCTTGTAATAAATAATAGTGTCCCAGTTCAAGAGTCTGCTGTTTGGTTTCATCATTTACCAATCTGGATGTAGCAGGATCTGAGATTGGCAGAAAACCCATCCACTTAACTGTAGTGCCATCAGGGTTAAGCACATGTAAGGCTTGCTGGATATTCTGATCGCCCAGTTTATTCAGCTCTTTAATATACACCACGATTTCTTTTTCAAAGACCTCGTGCTCTCGCTTGGATAAACGTTCAGCCAATTGCAGATTGGCATAAGCGTGGCCTAAAAACAGTCCTAAAAGCAGGCCGGACCCAGTGATCAACAGGCTTCGCAGCGGTGTATTCGAAATGAACTTTAATTTATGGCAACCCATATACCACAACAGCGCAACGATCAAAACTACCGTCCCGCTCAGTTGAACAGACAGGAAACTTTTCCCCATACAGGCAAGGCCTAAAATCCAGCCGATACACAGCCACTGCAACATTGAATCTTGTTCTATCTTGTTATTATTTTGCCCAATAATAAAGCCCACCGGAGTGAGCTTCAATCAAATGCTAATATTCTCGTTATTTATGGTTCAATCCAGAGACCATCCTGCATATGTAAAATCCGATCTGCTGCATGGGCCAGCTGTTCATCGTGCGTCACTATCAGCATCGCCATATTGAACTCACGTTGTAATTCGGTCAGCAGTTCAAAAATCTTTGCTGCAGTCTTGCGATCCAGATTTCCGGTCGGTTCATCGGCCATCATCAGTTTAGGTTTACCCACCACTGCACGCGCCAAAGCTACACGCTGACGTTCACCTCCGGATAATTCACCCGGCTTGTGAGTCAGACGATGCGAAAGACCAACACGTTCCAGCAAATATTCGGCCTGCTGTTTGGCTTCCTTAAACTTCATGTTGTCGCGTAACATCAGCGGCATGGCCACATTTTCCAGTGCCGTAAATTCTGGCAACAGGTGATGAAACTGATAAACAAAGCCCAAATGCTCATTCCGCACATAACCGCGTTCTGCTTCAGACAAGGTATCAAAACGGCGGCCATTCACCATGACCTGACCTGACGTCGGGCGATCCAATCCACCCAAAACATGTAATAAGGTACTTTTGCCTGAACCACTTGAACCTACAATCGAAACAAACTCACCTGCTTTTACCTGTAGCGACAAGCCGCGAATCACATCGACAGTGGCCTTGCCATCGGTAAAGGATTTGTGAATATTCTGGGCATCTAAAATCAGATTACTCATAACGCAAAGCCTCTGCCGGTTGAATTTTTGCTGCACGTAAAGCCGGATAAATTGTCGCGACAAAACTGAGTGCCAGTGACAAGCCTACAATCACCAGAACATCCTGCCAGCGCAGATACGAAGGTAAGTAGTTAATAAAATAGGCATCAAACATATTCAGGCCTAAAGTATTGTTGAGCCAGCCAATAAAGCTACTGATACTGGTTGCCGCAATAATCCCGAGGATGGCCCCTGCACAAGTTCCAATCACCCCAATCACGGTACCTTGCACCATAAAGATTTTGGTAATGGTGGCAGGTGAAGCCCCCAAAGTCCTTAAAATGGCAATGTCTGATTTTTTATCCGTCACCACCATTACCAGTGAAGACACAATATTAAATGCCGCGACTAGAACAATCAGGAATAAAAGCAGGCTGACCATGGCCTTTTCCATCTGAATCGCACTGAACAGGTTACCATGCGTATAAGTCCAGTCCGAAGCATAGAAATTCCCCGGCAAATCACGCACGATTTCCTGAGACACTTGTGGTGCCAGGAAAATATCATCCAGCTTCATACGCACACCCTGCGCACCATCCGGAAGACGCAGTAAAGTCGACGCATCATTTAAAGCGATATAACCCATCATAGAATCAACTTCAGCACCAATACTGAAAATTCCCACGACTTTAAAACGCTTAAAACGTGGGACGACACCGGCTGGTGATGGGGTGGCTTCTGGCAAAACCAGAGTAATATTGTCATTTAAACCCACACCCATGGCATCGGTCATTTGCTTGCCCAAAACAATACCAAATTCACCTTTTTTCAGGCTGTCGATACTGCCCTCAACCATATGGTTTTGTATAATTGAAACTTTTTTCTCATACTCGGGTTCAATCCCGCTGACCATAATGCCGGCGACCTGACCCTGTGCGGTCAGCATGCCTTGTAATTGAGTAAAAGGTGCGACTCCCTGAACATGCTCATGCCCTTCAATTTGCTTTGCAAGTTCTGGCCAATTTGTTAAAATTTGTGTTGAGGAAACAGTCGCTTGAGGTATCATTCCTAAGACACGATTCTTTAACTCTCGGTCAAAACCATTCATCACAGACAACACTGTAATGAGGACTGCCACACCGAGTGTGAGGCCGATCATTGAGACCAACGCGATAAAAGAAATGAAGTGGTTACTACGCCGTGCGCGAGTATATTTCAACCCTATATACAGCGAGATTGGTTTGAACATAACCATCTAGTCCGAGGTAATAAATTATGGAAAATGTACAGCATCCAAACGGATTTACGGAAAGACGCGTCATGTCTCGAATCGATGCTGCCTTACGAATTAATTATCAGATTATTTCCGATGATGTTGCCTTGAATGATCCTTACGATCCTAACTTCGTCTTGCCCCGCTATTTTCTACTACTTGCAGAACTAGATCAATTTGATCATGCGGTTAACTACGAATTAGAACAATTATCTGAAAAAGATCAACAAATTGCTCGAATCTTATCCTTATTTAATCAAAAGTTAAACCTTATTACCGGTTCTTTGTATGACGCAATTGTACAAAGCATGTTACCTGTACCAGAGCAAGTGAACTTTTCAGAAACCGGTTTTAGTTTCTTTAATGAGCGCCCTATCGCTGAAGGCACCTATCTGCACGTGACTTTGAGTCATCCGGAAAATTTCTTCCATATTGCAGCAACCGCTCAGGTGGCCTACAGTCGCGAAGAAGAAAATGGCAAATATCGGACTGGTGCATATTTTATTACCATGCATCCCCAAGACCGTGTCAAACTGGGTGAATGCGTCAAGGCTCACTTTGTTTAAATTACTGCTTTAGTCAGTGCTGCTGGGTGATGAAAGGCGAGCGTTATAGCTCGCTTTAATTTCTCTGGAAAAATATAACAACAAACCAGCCAGTAAGATAACGACACCGAAGACAGCCCCACCCGATAATTTTTCATCATTCAGAATCACCCCGACAAATAAGGCCAGCATCGGCGTCAATACGGTGGTCAATGACAAAGTGGTCGCCTTGATTTTCTGCACCAGTTTAAAATAACAGAACATCGCAATCAGGGAAGCCATGATTACAGCATAACTGAGTCCAATCAGCGATTTAGCCTGCGGAATCTGGGTCGGTGCAAATTGCCAGATAAACGGCAACATGGCACAGGCCATGACCGCTGAGACGGCAATAGAACCGGCCGCTTGCGCCATGGGTTCTAAAGGTGCATTGACTTTTTTCACCCAGAACATCGAAACGCAGTAAATAAAAACACTGAGCAACATCAGGCCTATCCCGATCGGCTGAATATGTTGATCTTTGCCACCCACACAGATAATGCCCAGACCCAGCAGCGCAATCGCCATACCACCCCATTGCGAAGGATACAGCTTGAGCTGAAACACAAAACGGCCAATCAAACCGGTAATAATCGGCGCCAGTCCGAACATCAGGGCAATAATGCCTGAACTCAGATAGTCCGTGGCCAGATAGGTGAAAATCTGTGAGCCGATAAAACTGCATGCGCCAGCCAGGTAACTGTGCATGGATAATTTATCTAAAGGAAAACGGGTTTTAAATAGCCACAATAAGGCAAATGCAAAAGGCAAAGCCAGAAAGAAGCGAAGTGCCAAAGCCCAGAGCGGATGCAAGTCCGTCACACTCCAGACAATCGCCAGCGGTGTTGTCGCCCAGATAAAAACCAATAAAAGATAGGTGGCAATCATATTGGTTTGTGTGGGCATGCGAGTCACTCTAAATAAGGCTTAAAGCGCGGAAGTTTTACGTTTTTGTTTTTGGATGGTCTGATCGAGTGCGCTGGAAAATTCGCGTTTATCCCGTTCTGAAATCGGGGGTGGCCCGCCCGTTTGCACACCTGCACCGCGTAAGCTGTCCATAAAATCGCGCAGATGTAAGCGCGCTTTGACATTGGCCGTAGTATAAACTTCACCACGGGGATGAATCGCAATCCCGCCTTTTTCAATGACTTCTGCAGCCAAGGGAATATCTTGGGTCATGACAATATCATGCTCTTTCATGCGCAGAATAATTTCTTTATCTGCAGCATCCGCCCCACTCATCACCTGAATTGAATTAATTCTGACCGAAGGTGTAATTCCGACTGGTTGATTGGCAACAAAAGTCACTTCCAGCTGATAGCGATCCGAAGCACGAATAATCACATCTCGCAGAATACGGGGCAATGCATCGGCATCGACCCAAAGTTTGAATGGCAACACAGGGCTTCCCATTAAGGTATAAATCATGGTTATTCTAGCAAATTGCAGTGATCAGGTTGATGATTAAATCGCTCCATTTTCATTGCATCTGTCATCAATATTTTAAAAAGTATGTGCCCGGTAAAACTGGCGTGATTCACGCGAGAAAAAAAATTGACTTCATTTGACTGGCATTTTAATTTTAAAATTCATTCGATTGACTTGAAAAATCGCAATGACCCTCGATTAACTATAAATACATCATCCAAGATCAATTGTGCATATGAAAAATCAGAATAGCCCAGAGATCATCACCATTGATGATCAAAATTTCGGTAGTCATGTCGAACATTGGACCTTGCTCACCGACAACCCTGGCACAGATGTTCCACAGTGGTTAGGCAAAGCTCTTGATGAACCAATCATGCCGATGGGCCTTTGTACACAAGAATGTGATATGGATGCAGAGACCTGGCTGATTCAGGGACCGAGCAAAGCTGCGGTACAGTTGAGTCAAGTGATTGCCGTCGAAAACAACAAACCTCAAGCAGTAAAAACTGCATTTCCGTGCTTTGACAGTCCTTATCAGGTGAAAGCCACGATTGACCGGATTATTAGCTGTAAATCCAATACTCAGGCTGTATTGCGCCTGAATCTGGGTGCTAATAATATTATTTACGCTTTCGATAACCTGTATAGCGTCAATCATCCGCATTATGAAAAAGACCAGTCCTATGTGGTGAATCTGAATGGCTGGGCCTATGAACTTGAAGCGGTCGCAGATCATGAGCATCTGGTGGTTGATGATCCGGCTTCGATCAAGCACCACCGTGCCTTGAATGATATTCTGGCTGCCAATAATGGTGTAGCACCGGATAATTTGCAGGAACAGATTGATGCCTGGCAGCCGCAGTGCGAAGAAGATAAAGAACCTGTAACCGTAGATTTTTCTAAAATGGTGGCTTATCTATACGGCGAAACCATGGGTCAGGAAGATGAAGCCTGGTTCCAGGGCAATATTGTCGGTAAAACGACTATGCAGTTTATGGGTCAGGACTATACCCTGTATGATGTCACCCTCATTCATGATGAAGGCCAGCCTGCGACCTTGATCCGGATTGCAACGCGGAATGACCAGTACAGAGACTTTCAGATTGGCCAGTATATTCGTGGCAACTTGTGGATTCAGGCCAATATTTATAGAAAAGCGGCCTAAGTTCAAACAGAAAAAGAAGATATTCATTTTGATGGGTATCTTCTTTTAATCCATCTATATCCTTATTTGTCATTTTAATTTTTGATTATTTTTTATACATATTTTCTGGCTTAATAATCTATTTAAATTCATTAAAAACCGAGTTATCCACATTTTTAAATTCAAATAAATTCATTTTAAATATTTAAAATAACCCTAAAAACCTTGTAAAAATAAGCGATTGATTTCTCATATAAATAATCTGATGTCGTGCAAATCTGATATTTAAATAAAATGAAAATTTATGCTCTTTAATTAAAAATGTACTTTATTTAATCAATTTTTTATGATAAAAATACTCACAACAAATTAGTATTAACGATAAATAGATCGGACAATAAATATCTATGAAAATCGTGCAAGAAGAAACATTACAACAGGTCGAGCATCATCTTAGCTCCCGCTATAATATTGATATGATGTCATGCCTTTTTTTCATGTTGGGGATGCTGATCTGCGGATTCATCCTGCATACTTTTATTTTCTAAAATTATTGAATGCATAAAAAACCCAGCCTGTGCTGGGTTTTTTCGTTTCAGGAATTAACCATTGCGTTTGGCAAAGTCATCCATAAAGTTCACCAATGCCTGCACACCCTCTAAAGGCACGGCATTATAAATACTTGCGCGCATACCGCCAACCGAACGGTGACCAGCAAGATTCAATAAATGCTGCGCTTCGGCTTCTTTCAGGAACTGTTTCTCAAGATCTGCATTGGCCAAGGTAAATGGTACGTTCATGATCGAACGGTTTGCTTTTGCGATTGGATTCGCATAAAAATCGCTTTGATCGATATAACCATAAAGCAGGTTGGCTTTCTCAAGGTTCACTTTGTGCATGGCATCTACACCGCCATTTTCCAGCAACCACTCGAATACCAGACCAGACAAGTACCATGCATAAGTTGATGGTGTGTTAACCATTGAGCCATTTTTCGCTTGATCTGAATATTTCAAGATGCTTGGAATTTCAGGTTTAGCTTGATCAAGTAAATCTTCACGAATGATCACCAGCGTTAAACCAGCAGGCCCGATATTCTTTTGCGCACCCGCATAGATCAAACCAAATTTAGAGACATCTACTGGCGCAGATAAAATACTAGATGAATAATCGCAAACTAATGGCTTGTTTGTTTCAGGAATTGAAGCAAATTGCAGACCGCCAATGGTTTCATTATCGGCATAATGCACATAAGCTGCATCATCAGAAAGATTCCATTCGCTTTGTGCACTGATCGCATATTTGCCATCAATTTGGATACCCGCTTTTACAACATTGATATCGCCATAACGTTGCGCTTCTTTCAAGGCTTTTTCAGACCAGATACCGGTATCGATATAGTCTGCTTTGTTGTTTTTGCCAAGCAGGTTCAATGGAATTGCCGAGAACTGTAATGATGCACCACCCTGCAAGAACAATACTTTGTAGTTCTCAGGAATATTCATGAGTTTACGTAAGTCTGCTTCCGCTTTTTCAGCCATGGCAACATAGTCGGCACTACGGTGGCTCATTTCCATGATGGAAAGACCTTTGCCGTGCCAGTCAAGCATTTCAGCTTGAGCTTTTTCAAGTACGGCAGTCGGTAATGCAGCAGGACCAGCACAGAAGTTGTACGCGCGCATGATTTTTCCTTTCAGAGTGAAACACAATAAAATGATGGCATTTAACCATATCTGGCAGGGTCTTGCACAAAATTATTTCAATCTATGAGTCAAGATAGAGTCAAAAAATCAATGTAGATTCACAAGATAAATTGACCAGTATTTTAGCCTGCTGTTTTTATCATCTTTGAACTAACAATTGAAAATATTCAAGATTAAGCCATTTTTTGATTCTAGATATTCCATTAAAAACAGCCGATAAGTATTTGAAATACAGATGTAAAAGAAACAATACTATAACTTTACACTAGTTCTATCTGCATACCTTTGATTTATACTAGCCGGATAACATTATCGGCTTTAAATCAGTTTAGCGACTTTATGAACTTAAAGAAAAATAAAAGACAGCTTGTCTGGGGTTTAAATCTGCTTGCATCAATGATGTATGGCAGCTTTGCTCATGCGCAGAGCATCAGCTTTCAGGACGCTGAACGTCAGTTGTTGCAAAATTCTTATAGCAGCCAAGCCTATCAAAGTCTGGAACAGGCCTCAAAACTTGAAGCTGAAGCGGTGAAAGGTATAGGTCTGCCACGAATCGATCTGAATGTTCGTGCGTATGCCTTTCATAATGAACTCGATCTACCTTTGGGCGCATTAAAAAATAATTTAGAGCAATCCTTAACGGATGGTGTCAATAATAGAATTGATGAACTGAACTTAGGTGATCTGGCTGACCCGCTAAAAAATAGTTTAAGACAACCTATTCAAAATGGGGTGGGCTTAATTCCTGATAGTTCGCATGTCGTGCTGGATGACCAGGTGATTCGTCCGACGATTTCAGTCATGATGCCGCTTTATACCGGTGGACTGACAAGCAGCGCCAAAGAAATCGCCAATATTCAGGTCGGTCGTAGTCAGCTCAGCAACAAACAGCAGCAAGACACGCAGCGTTTTGAACTGATTCAAAGTTATTTTAATGTACAGCTTCAAAAGCAACTGCATGCAGCAGCACTATTTAACCTGAATGCCATGCAACAGCATTATCGCAATGCCTTAAAGATGGAACAGCAAGGTTTTATCAGTAAAGGCCAGCGCATGCAATTTGAAGTGGCACGTAATAATGCCGAACGCAGCCAGCAAAACACGCAAGCCAATTTGAATGCTGCCCTTTTCCATCTGAATAATCTGCTTCAAGAAAGTAGCATCACTGAGCTTTCAACGCCTTTATTTGTCAATAAAACCGAGCCACAGGCCTTAAATCATCTGCTGAAAACCTTTAGTCAGAACTCTGCGCTGATTCAAAAAATGCAGCTGGATACCCAATTGGCTCAAGCCAATGTCAAAGCCCAGCAAGCGGCAAAAAAACCGAATGTTTTTGCTTTTGGTGAATATAGTCTGGATCAAAATGAAAACTGGATTGTCGGGGTGGCTGCCCGTTATAACTTATTTTCCGGAATTGATAAAAATAAAAATATTCAGGCTGCCGAACTCAAACGCTCTGCTACAGAACTGCTTACTGCACGCACCCAGCAGGAAATTGAAAATCTGATTTATAAATCTTATAGCGAAGCACTCAGTGCACAGCAAAGTGATGCGCTTCTGGCACAAAACTTGAAAGCCGCACAGGAAAATTTACGCATCCAAGAATTGTCTTTTAAAGAAGATATGGGCACCGCCACACAGGTCATCGATGCACAAAATATGCTGAGCGGATTACGAGCTGAAACTGCCTTGAATGCCTACAAATATGTGATGTCACTGGCCACCCTATTACAAAGCCATGGCTCGATTGCAGAATTTCCGAACTACATCCAACATACCAACACCCACTATATTCGCTAATGGAGCCGAACATGAACGAAGATCAAAAACCCAATGATCCTGTGAATGAAGCGGCTTCATCCAGCGATACAGAAAAATCGCCTGCACAACAGGTAGAAACAAAAACTGAAATAGAAAATAACGCGACGACTTCGACCGAGCATGAACAAGCTCCTGAAATCTCCAAAAAGAAAAAATATTTATTGCTTGCCCTGATTCCAATTCTACTGGCAGTCATCGCTTTTGGATTATGGAAAAGCTACCAACCTGCTCCGCTGGAATTGCAGGGTCGTGTAGAAGCTGAAACGGTTCAGGTAGCGACCAAAGTGCCAAGCCGTATTGAAGAAATTTATGTAGAAGAAGGTCAGCGGGTCAAAAAAGGTGATGTACTGGTGCGCTTAAACAGCCCGGAGATTCAAGCAAAAAAACAGCAAGCCGTAGCGGCTTTACAATCTGCATTGGCTTTACAATCGACTGCTGAACGTGGCTCGCAGGAAGAAAATATCGCTAGCCTGTATGCCAACTGGCAATCGCTGAAAGCACAGCAAAATTTAGCCAAAGTTTCTTATGAGCGTGGTGCAAATTTATTTAAGGAAGGTGTGATTTCACGCCAGCGCCGTGATGAATTGTATGCAGCCAGTCAATCAGCGGCGCAAATGACAGAAGCGGCGTATCAGCAATATGCACGTGCCAAACGTGGCAGCACCTCGCAGCAAAAGAGTTCCGCCGATGCACAGGTAGATATTGCCCAGGCTGCGCTGGATGAAGCCAATGCTTTAGAAACAGAAACCCAATTAGTTGCACCTATAAACGGAACGGTGTCTAAAACCTATGGCAAAGTCTCAGAGCTGGTAGCCACCGCAGTCCCTGTGGTCAGCCTGATTGAAGATCAAATGTGGGTGAGCCTGAATATTCGTGAAGATCAATATGCCCCATTTCAGAAAATGAGCAGTATTGAAGGTTATATTCCCGCCCTAGATAAAACCGCTACTTTTAAAATCAAGCAGATCAGTGCCGAGGGCGAATTTGCCACCATTAAGACCACACGCCAAACCGGTGGTTATGATGTGCGCAGTTTTAAGCTACATCTTGTGCCCGCACCAGCGATTCCTGAACTGAAAGTTGGGATGAGCGTGTTATTTAAACTGAAAGAGACCCGATAATGTGGACGGGTATATGGCGCGAACTGCGCTATCTGCTCCGCGAAAAATGGGATCTGTGTCTGGTCACGCTGGCACCTGCACTGGTGATTATTTTATTCAGCAGCATGTTTGCTCAAGGGAAACCGGATCATTTACCGATTGCGATTATTGATCAAGACCAGAGTGCGCTGAGTCAAAGCATTTATCAGCATGTGGCGCTGAATCATACTCTTAAAATTGCTACGGTGTCGGAACAAACAGCTGAGATTGAGCGCCTGCTAAATCAAAATAAAATTTGGGGTTATATCCATATTCCAAGCGGTGCCGAGCAACGTCTGGTTCGTGCTCAGGATGCTGACATCAGTATTGCCTTTAACCAGAGTTATTTCAGTATCGGAAATACCATTTCCTCTGCCATGCTGGTCAGTACCCTTCAAGCACTGGCTGAATTTAGTGGACAACAATATTTGGGCAACCGGTTGCCTTCTCTCGAAGCACCGTCACCGCATATCAAAATATCGCCGCTGTATAATCCGCAGCTGAATTATGAATTCTATCTGGAGCCCTATGTCATTCCGGCAATTCTGCATTTACTACTGTGTTGTTGTGTGGCATTTTCCGTCGGTCAGGAACTGAAGCGGCAGACCTTAACAAGCTGGATCAGCAACTCATCCATCTGGATGGCATTACTGTCTAAGAACCTGGTCTATGTGGCTATTTTTAGTCTATGGACCTGGATCTGGATGTTCTGGCTGATTGAAATTCGCGGCTGGTTTGTTGCCGGCTCGCTCGCTCTGATTCTATCGGCACAATTTCTGCTATATAGCGCTTATGCATTTTTAAGCAGTGCAGTGGTTCTGGCAACCAAAGATTTAAGTAAATCTTTTGGCATCATTGCAGTCTATGGTGGTTCATCTTTAAGTTTTGCCGGTGTGACTTTACCTTTAAATAATGCGCCCCTATTCACCCAGTTTTGGTCCAATATTATTCCGTTTACGCCCTATGCCAAATTACAAACTGAACAATGGGTGATTGGCAGTCCAATGTATATTTCACTGCAAGCTGGATTAATGCTGCTGATCTATGCCCTAGTCTACGCTCTGCTGGCTTATCTGTTTCTTAAAAAAATCGCCAAAGGAGCAACACCATGAAATCCCTTTGGTTTTACTATCTACAAAGCTTTAAAGATATCGTCAGTCACGGCACGATCTTTACCACGCTGATTCTATCCGTCTTGTTTTACAGCTTTTTTTATCCAACCGCTTATCAGGCACAGCAGGCTGAAGCCTTACCGATTATTATTGTCGATGAAGAACAAAGTAGCTTAAGCACCCGTATTATTGGTCAGGTGGCACAAAGCCCCAATGTCGAAATTCAGGCGATTACCGGAAATTTTGCCGAAGCCAAACAATGGGTGGAGTCACAAAAAGCCGATGGCATTTTACTGCTGCCGGACAATTTATCGCAAAGCTTAAGGCATGGTGAAACAGGTGGCATTGGACTGTATTTAAGTACAGCCAACTTTTTAGTGACCAAACAAATTGGTCTGGGCTTAGCCACATCGGTTGAGCAAACTTTAGCAGACTATACTGAACGCTTTGGTGAGGTCTCGGATTTTTCACCGGCCCTTTCTGTGCATCAAATTCCTTTATTTAATCCGCTGTCCGGCTATGGCAGTTATGTCTTTCCTGCGGTTGCACCCTTAATTATCCACCAAACCATTCTTTTGGGTTTGAGTATGCTGATTTTGGTATATCGGGAAAGAAAAGTAGAATTAAACACAAATGCATTGATTGGGATGTGTTTAGCGGTCTTTACTATTGGCTGTCTGGGATGTTTCTATTTATTCGGCTTTAGCTTCTGGCTATTTGATTATCCACGTGGTGGCAACCTGTTCGGGATGCTACTGGCTGTTCCGGTTTTTATCTACACGATAATTGGTATGACCTGCCTATTTGCCAGTTTTCTGGATCTGCCAGAACGTGCGGGTCATGTAATTGTATTCACTTCCATTCCACTGTTCTTTTTATCTGGTGCGGCCTGGCCGCATGCTGCAATGCCTATCTGGATGCAAGTCGTTGGCGAAATCCTGCCTTCCACCCAAATTGTGCAGATGTTTATTCAACTCAATCAGATGGGTGTACCTACAGAGCTAGTCTTGCCTAAATTGCTTTATCTCGGAATGATCGGCAGCTTGTGCTTTTTCTTGGCTTATCGACGTTTAATTTCTGGTCATCAAAGCAGATAGAACATTATAGCAATGCGCCTATTCCACTTATTTACTTGATTCGCCAAAGACCTGAATATTGAAATTACGAATCTTGTTGCTACCATTCGGCTTATCAAAACTCACATCATACTGAACCAGATTCTCCGGATAGGCAATTTCATAACTGACCTTATATTGTCCAGGCTGATTGGTTGCTTCTTCAATCTCTTTGGTCATTAAAGTCTTAGACTTGTATTCACCTTGAGGAATTGAACGTGAAAAGCGTTTCATCAGCTTTTCATTATCCTTAAACTGGGTTTGCAACTGCGGTTCTAACTGATCCAGAAATTCCTCATATTTCCCGTCACGCAAATCCTCATAAGCCAGCTGTGCCGCCTTTTCCTGTTCAGGACTCGGATTCGGAATATTGTCCATTGAATTACAGCCAGTCAATGCAACCGCTGCTGCCAACAACATTAATTTGGTTTTCATCGCTTACCCTTATGCAGTCAAGGTTTATAAAAAAGGACGCCGAAGCGCCCTTTTTATCAGTAAAAAACTTATTCTTCTACTGAATTTTCACCATCTTTTGCAACTTGCTCAGTTTCAGCTGCTACATCTGTTTCTGCTACTAAAGATTCTGCACCTTCAATCGCTTCAACAAACTCATCTTCTTCAACCGCTTCGATTGAAACGACACCAACCAGCAATTCCTCATTACCTAGGCGGATCAGACGAACACCCTGTGCGTTACGACCGGTTTGCGCCACTTCAGATGCACGGGTACGAACCAGCGTACCGCCATCAGAGATTAGCATCAGTTCTTTAGAAGCATCGATGGCAACAGCGCCCACCAATTGACCGTTACGTTCAGAGGTCTTGATCGCAATCACGCCCTTACCGCCACGTTTCTTGGTCGGGAAATCATCTACTGGAGTACGTTTACCATAACCGTTTTCAGATGCACACAGTACTTCGCCAGTTTCAGGTACAACAACCAGTGATACGATTCGGCTAATCAATGCTGAATCTGAACCATCTTCGTCATCAGACTCGATCTCAGTTTCGTCATTTTCTTCTAGCTGTGCAGCTGCACCAATGGTCACGCGCATACCACGTACACCTTTGGCAGAACGGCCCATTGAACGTACATCCGTCTCAGCGAAGCGAATGGCTTTACCTTCGTTCGAGAACAACATGATTTGCTGTTCGCCATCAGTAATCGCCACACCAATGAGGGTATCGTCACAATTCAACTCAATCGCACGTAAACCGTTTGAACGAACATTCGAGAACTGCTCAAGCTCTACACGTTTAATCGTACCGTATTCGGTTGCCATAAACACATAGAAGTTTTTACGTACCGCTTCAGCCTGCTGAGCAAAGTCATTGATGATGTCATCATCAAGATCTGTTGCAGAAAGCTCCAAGCCCAACTGTTTCAATTGAATACGCAATGCATCAGAAATATCATCCGCACCATCTTCAGATTCTGTCAGCGCTGCTTCAAGCTCGGCAAAATGAGCATTGATCACTTCATTGGCTTGCAACTGCGCTGCATTGGCTTTGACAAATGCCTTGAAGGCAGCCAGACGTTCTTTGAATTTCTTCGGCGCGTCAATCACAGGCAAGATCGCAGTAATGGTCTCGTTTTCATCCAGTGGCAACAAATTCACCATTGGGCGACCTTTCGCACCACGTGATGCTTGCGGCACTTCATAGACTTTCAGACGATAGACCTTACCAACATTGGTAAAGCAAAGTACCGTCGCATGACTTGACGTCACAATCAGATGTTGAATGTAATCATCTTCTTTCATGCTGGTCGCAGACTTACCACGGCCACCACGACGCTGTGCAGCGTAGTCAGACAATGGTTGAGTTTTCGCATAACCTGATTTCGATACCGTCAGCACCATTTGCTCTTCAGGAATCAGATCTTCACGAGAGAAATCGATACGTGACTCGACAATCGACGTTTTACGTGCATCGCCATACTGCTGAAGAATTAATGCCAATTCTTCACGAATCACGTTCATCAACAGATTAAAGTCATTCAAAATTGCAGTCAGTTCAGCAATTTGTGACAGGATTTCACTATATTCAGCATGTAACTTGTCTTGTTCCAGACCAGTTAAACGATGCAAGCGAAGTTCCATAATTGCATTCACCTGGGTTGGTGACAAACGATAAATCTCGCCATCCAAACCAAATGGGCGACTTGGGTCTTCACCTTCAATCTCATCCGGACGCACAGAAACTGAACCGGCTTTTTCCAACAAGGCCAAAACACCGCCACCTGCCCACTCACCTGCCTGCAAACGCTCACGCGCTTCAGCCGGATTTGCAGAACTCTTGATGGTTTCGATGATGGCATCAATATTTGCCAGAGCAACGGTTAAACCTTCCAAGATATGACCACGTTCACGCGCTTTGCGTAATTCGAACATGGTACGACGCGTGACTACTTCCTGACGGTGACGGATAAACGCGGCAATGATGTCTTTCAGGTTCATCAATTTTGGTTGGCCATTGTCCAGGCAAACCATATTGATGCTGAAAGAGTTTTCAAGTTGGGTGTTCTGGAACAGGTTGTTCACGATCACTTCAGCGTTTTCACCGCGCTTCAGGTCAATCGCGATACGCATACCGTCTTTGTCAGACTCGTCACGAAGCTCTGAAATGCCTTCCAGTTTTTTCTCTTTGACCAGTTCAGCAATACGCTCAATGGTTTTTGCTTTATTAACCTGATATGGAATTTCAGTGAAGACAATCGTGGTGCGGCCATTCTTCGGATCTTCTTCGAAATGGTATTTACCACGGATATGCAAACGGCCCTTACCGGTACGGTATGCATCGACGATACCTGATTTACCGTAAATGATGCCGCCTGTCGGGAAATCCGGACCAGAAATATGTTCCATCAATCCTTCAATGCTGATTTGAGGATCATTGGCATAGGCCAGACACGCATTCACAACTTCAGTCATGTTATGCGGCGCCATATTGGTCGCCATACCAACTGCAATACCAGTGACACCATTAATCAATAAGTTCGGAACACGGGTTGGCATGACTTGAGGAATACGCTCAGAGCCATCATAGTTGTCTTCCCACTCGACGGTATCTTTTTCAAGATCCGCTAACAGTTCGTGGGTCAGTTTACGCATACGCACTTCGGTATAACGCATGGCTGCTGCGCTATCGCCATCAACCGAACCGAAGTTACCTTGACCATCAACCAATTGGTAACGCAAGCTGAAATCTTGCGCCATACGTACAATGGTTTCGTATACGGCAGAATCACCATGCGGGTGATATTTACCGATCACGTCACCGACTACACGTGCAGACTTTTTATAAGCTTTGTTATAGTCATTGCCTAATTCGTGCATTGCGAAAAGCACACGACGATGAACAGGTTTTAAACCATCTCGTACATCGGGCAATGCACGTGACACAATCACGCTCATCGCATAATCGAGATATGAGCTTTTAAGTTCATCCTCAATGGCAATCGGTCTAATTTCCGATACGCTCATGCATACTCCTTATTCTACAAGCCAATTTTGACTTGTATTTATATGTCGTAAATCCAGCTATAAATCGGTTCAAAAAAAGCTGAACCAATATTAAAATTTAGTCACACAGTATAGCATAATTCAGTCTAAATTTACCTGTTACAACCTCAACTATCTGCAGGATTTTTAGTAGCAATTTTAACCACTTCACAAAGTTATAATGACAAAAAAACCTCTACGAGCAGAGGTTTGTTTTTTGTTCAGCAATAGAACTTGTTTAAATGCTTAATTTTGAATCCACTTCATGTAAATCATCTTTAGCCATTATCAATTCGGCTCGTTTAGCATTGGCACAGTCCTGTTTCAGCAATGGATAAGCTACCAGGAACAAACCGATAATAAGAGGAAATTCGTACAACTCTTCCAGAAGATCTTTATATACAAGATCAGTAAAGATCATATGAATAAAAAACCGATTATGCTCAATTGCATCTGAAATAACCAACCCGGTAATTGCCAGGATTAAAGCCCAGAATGAAAATTTTGCATGCTTGAATTTATTTGCAATCTCTTGACGCAAAGGCGCTAAAAACAACATGAAAACAACCGGAGCAATGACCAGGATCGAGATACCACGGAAATAAATTTTTGGCACTTCCGGGAAATAGTCACGGCCCCAACTGGTACTTCTACCGAACAGCAAAATCCACCATACGACTGACCAAAGCCAAAACTGTTTTTGTCCCTGGCTCAATTCGAATGGACGTATATAGAAGAAACTAAATACTGCAAAACCAAGCAACATGAATGCTTGAACTGACTCAACTGCTGTTACAGCCATACCATCTAGCAGAGAAAGATGTAGACTCGGGAGAAAGGGGAAAATCAAACAGCAAATCATCAGCACCAAAATACTTACTGGTAACTGAACATCAAATTTCACGAATACTCCGCCAAAGTGGCAAGTTTATAAAAAGAATAATATTAACATAAATTATACAACAGCTGAAATTGTGAGTCTGCCATCCATGACTTCACAGTTTAGATAAAGTATTTTCAGGATTAGAAAATAAAAAACGCCCTTGCACAAAACAGGAAAGCATTGCTTTCACTGCCTGCGCAAGAGCGTTTTTTTAAAGCTGATTCAGGAATTAGATTTTAGAAACCAATTCTGGAATTACAGTGTTCAGGTCACCGACTAACCAGTAGTCAGCGACTGCATTGATTGGTGCTTCTTCATCTTTGTTGATCGCAACGATCACTTTAGACTCTTTCATACCCGCCAAATGCTGAATCGCACCAGAGATACCTACCGCGATGTACAGGTCAGGTGCAACGATTTTACCAGTTTGACCCACTTGCATATCGTTTGGTACGAAGCCAGCATCTACCGCAGCACGTGATGCACCTTGAGCAGCACCAAGCTTGTCGGCCAATGGATCAAGGATCTTGTGATAGTTCTCACCAGAACCTACACCACGACCACCAGAAACCACAATACGCGCAGCTGTCAGTTCAGGACGTTCAGACTTTACGATTTCTTCGTTGATAAACTTAGAAATACCCGCATCACCAGTAGACGCAGCAGCTTCAACAGCAGCAGAACCGCCTTCAGCAGCTACAGCATCAAATGCTGTACCACGAACAGTCGCCAATACGATGTTTTCGCCTGATTCTACAGTCGCAATTGCGTTACCTGCATAGATCGGACGTTTGAAAGTCTTAGGACCATCTACCGCGATGATGTCAGTGATCATGCTTACGTCAAGAAGCGCAGCTGCACGTGGTAAAATATTTTTACCAGTTGTTGTAGAAGCAGCAAGGATATGTGTATAGCCTTTACCTAATTCAGCAACAAGTTTAGCCACGTTTTCAGCCAATTGGTTTGCATAAGCAGCGTCATCAGCAAGCAATACTTTGCTTACACCCGCAACTTTAGCCGCTTGGTCAGCAACTACCTGAGCGCCAGAACCAGCAACCAATACAGTGATATCACCACCGATTTTTTGCGCTGCAGCAACAACGTTTAAAGTAGCAGCGTTTAATGCTTTGTTGTCGTGCTCAGCGATAACTAAAATACTCATGATTTTTATCCTTCTGTATTAGATCACTTTCGCTTCGTTTTTCAATTTTTCTACAAGCTCGTCTACAGACTTCACTTGTACGCCAGCTTTACGCTCTGCAGGTGATTCAACTTTCACTGTTTTTAGTTTAGTTGCAGGGTTTACACCGAAATCTGCAGGTGACTTGGTATCCAGCGGTTTTTTACGCGCTTTCATGATGTTTGGAAGTGCCGCATAACGAGGCTCGTTCAAACGCAAGTCCGTGGTAATGATTGCTGGAAGTTTCAGCTCAACAGTTTGTAAACCGCCGTCTACTTCACGTGTTACTTGTACTTTATCGCCATCTACTTTTACTTCAGAAGCGAATGTACCTTGACCTGCACCCATTAGAGCGCCAAGCATCTGACCAACCTGATTCGAGTCATCATCAATTGCTTGCTTACCCAGAAGGATCAATTGTGGTTGTTCAGCGTCAACAACGCCTTTCAGAATTTTAGCGATTTCCAGCGCACCCAGTTGGCTGTCATCAGCTTCAACCAGAATACCGCGGTCAGCACCAAGCGCCATTGCAGAACGGATCTGTTCTTGGGCTTCTTTAGGACCAATAGAAACAACAATGATTTCTGAAACAGTTCCTTTTTCTTTTAAACGAACCGCTTCTTCCACTGCGATTTCACAGAATGGATTAATTGACATTTTAACGTTAGTTAAGTCAACACCACTGTTGTCCGGTTTAACACGAACTTTAACGTTGGCATCAACCACACGTTTTACAGCAACAAGAGCCTTCATGTAATCCTCGGCTGTTTTAGCAAATGTAAATGTTGAGAAAAGTTAGTGTAACTCTTCACTTAAATTTTTTTAGGTGCCCTATCTTGCAATGTGTACGGCATTTCGGTCAAGTCACAATTCAACAAAGAGGTGTAAAAATGCGTAATTTTCCCTGAACGATGCGTTCACAATTAATTGTTATCGTTTTATTACAATGAAATGTATCAATATTTACTTAAAATTTAATTATTGATTTATATTATTTTTTTATCTGATTAATCACATCAGAAGTTTTGATTGATCACATTTAATTTAAATTGATTTAAAGCAGCTTGAAGCAAAACAGCCGGAATATAGATATGTCAGCTTTTGTCATTTTGGACAGAACTATTTTTGAGAGCGAATTAAACCCCATATAAAGACAAATTGACCAAATAATAAACCAGCGCATTGAATTCTACGCCTACACAGTGAATGTTTAATTTCAAATCTTCGCAATTATAAAAAAAAGCATACTGCGAACAGTATGCTTTTTTGCAACCAGATTAATTAATGATGAGCCAGCTTGCAGCAAGTGCCAGTAAACCACCAGAAGTTCCATCCACCCATTTTTGTTTACGTTCATCCATTTGAGTTTTTTGGCTGATTTTGCTGAACAAAATACTTAAGCCACAATACACCACAAAAATCAGACTGATAAAAATAAAGGACAGAATCAAACCTTGACTGATAGTATTGGCCGATTTATCAATAAACTGCGGCAAAATCGCAAAATAAATCAACATCCCTTTCGGATTTAACAGCGCAGTAAAAAAACCTTTTTTAATCGGATTGGCTGAGGTCTTTTTCTCAATGTTCAGCGCATTTTTACTGAATACCGATTTGAGCAAACCAAAGGCTAAATACAGCAGATAAGCAATTCCAAGCCAGCGAATCGTTTCAAACAGCACCGGAAAAGAGACAATAATAGCCGCAATCCCGAGTGCTACCAGAATAGAATGCACCAGATAACCGCAACACACCCCTAAGGTTGCCATCATGCCTGCTTTTGCATCTTTACCCATCACTTGAGACAGGATAAATAACATATCGGGTCCAGGCGTAAAAATCAGGGGAAGCACGGTCAGTGCAAAGAGTACAAATACAGACATTTCCTTTTCCTTTCAAACTCCAGAAAGTGAAATAAGTATCTGCGATTTTTTACAAAATTGGCTTTCAATTTATTTTATAATAAGTATTATTTTTCGAATATTATTCTAATTTATGAAAATATACACCAAGTCTATGCGGGTAAAACTTGATCGAATTGATAAAAATATCATTCGACATTTACAGGCCAATGGCCGTATTCAGAATAATGATCTGGCACGTGAAATCGGACTTTCACCTTCGTCCTGTTTACGCCGGGTGAAATTACTGGAAGATGCAGGCGTCATTCAGAATTACACGACTATTGTCGATCAACAAAAAATTGGTTTTCAGTTGATTTTATTTTCACGCATCTGGCTGGTCGGTCAGGATGCTGAAACTATTGATACCTTTATTGAGGCGATGAAAGAACTGCCTCAGGTGATGGAGTGCTACATTATTTTGGGGGAAAGTGATGCGATGCTGAAAGTCGTGGTACCTGATCTGGAAAGTTACCGTAAATTTCAGTCCACACATCTAACCAAAAAAAATGGTATTACCAGTGTCAAAACAGATTTACCCAGCCAGATTATTAAACAGAGTTTCCAGCTACCTTTAGAAGATTTATAGACAAACTGATTTTAGATAACGAAGCTATGTTCTTAATTTGCGGTTTAAATAATCGTAGCTTGCTGAAACTATAACCTGTGCTGCAAGCGCATAGATTACAAGTTCTACTATAAGAAAAGGTTGCCTATAGAAGACAACTTTTTCCTCTTGAGCAAAGCCAAACCACAGGACTGAATCTTATTTTTATGCTGTGTGGATACTTCAGAATTTACTCAGTTTCTTGTGCTAAAAAATCACGATGTACATGGCTCAAATCCACCAGTTCATAGTCTGCCAATTCAAAAATTTGCCAAATCGCAATCGCATCTTCTTTTAAATCCACTGCCTGGGTCGCACGATTCGACAATTGCCATTGCAGGTCAGAAATCCATAAATAGTATTGCCCAGTAGCCGCATTAAAGGCCTGAACTTTCCCATCGGCATTGATCCCTTGAATGATGGCGCCTTCAGGTAAAGTCGCTTCAAGATTGGGTAAGCTAATGTCCACAAAATGCTTGATTTGTCGCAGACCATAACCTGCAAACATTTCTTTTTGAGCTTCACTTAACTGTGCATATTTTTGCTCTATATCTGCAATTACCAGTGTGTCCATGTCACCTCCCATCGGTCCAATACTGAGATGTTACTCAGCAATATTCATTTTAAATATTAAATACTATTTATTGTTATACCTGAAATGGCGCATTTAACGAATAAGACAATAGTGAAATGCCCATACAAACGCCAATGTTCAGTTCAATTCCATTTTAAGGTTTATATATGAAAGTTTTGTGCCAAAAATACAATTTTCATGATTTTTATTCTTTAAAACTGGGCACATGATCAATCTTCTTTATGCTGCGCACGCGGATGAGCCTGATCATAAATTTGGGCCAGATGGTCAAAATCGACGTGGGTATAAATTTGCGTGGTGGTTAAATTGCTGTGACCTAGCATTTCCTGCACCGCACGTAAGTCCCGGCTATTCGACAACATATGACTGGCAAAACAATGTCTCAATAAATGCGGATGTAAATCCACATTGACACCTGCGCGCTGCGCCTGAAATTTGACCCGATTTTCAATTTGCCGTGCACCGAGCGGATTGCCTTTCTGGGTAATAAATACATTCGCCTCCGGCACAAAATCACCATTCCATAAAGGATAGACTTGCAACCAGGCCATCACGCTATCTTTGGCCTTGGAGCCAAAAGGCACTATCCGGGTTTTATTGCCTTTACCAGTAATACGTAATAACTGCCGGTTGAAATCAATATCTTTAATTCTCAGGCTTTGCAGTTCTGCCAGACGCAACCCACTGGAATAAAGCAATTCCAAAATCGCTTTGTCCCGGAGCCACATTTGCTGTTGTATTTCATTTTCAGGCGCAGGCTGATCAATAATTTGGTTGACGGTTTCAATATCCACCATGCCCGGCAAAGGACGCGATTGACGTTTTAACTGAAAATCATCCGCCGGATTAAAAGCCATATGCTGAGCCTGCTCGGCCCATTTCATAAACTGACGAATAGCCGAAAGCATACGTTGCAGGCTGCTAGGACTGAGCTGATGCTGTTCCACTTTTTCAGCCAGAAACTGGCGTAAATCGGTGGCTTCTACATCGTTTAAATTGAGCTGCTCACGCTGGCAAAACTCTAAAAAATCTGAGACATCACGTTCATAGGCTTGCAAGGTATGTTTGGACTGGTTTTGAATTTCACGTTCTTTCAGCCACATGTTAAGCAAGAGTTGAGGTGGGACAATCACTGCTTGCTCCATTTAGAGTTGCTCCAAATAATCTTGAATCAGCATTGCAACCTGATCTGCATGAGTGCTGGCAAAGAAATGATCTCCACCTTGGATAATATGCAATTTTGCATTTTTAAAAATTCCTGCCAAGTATTGTCCAAGCTGAACAGTGCTTAAAGGATCATGATCTCCCCAGATCAGCAAGATCGGAACGTCCAGACTTGCGAGCTGAACGCGGCTAAATTCAGTTTGGTCTTGTTCAAACCAGTCCGGCATTGTTTTAAACAGTTCACGATAATCTGTTCGCCAGTCTGCACAATGAAATGTTTTTAAATCCAGACCACCAGATGTCGCCAACAATACCAGCCCTTTGACTTTCTGTGGATGCTTAAGTGCCAACCCAACGGCCAAGACACCGCCCATAGACTGGGCAATCAGAATAGAATCGTCCTCAATTTTTTCTTTCACGAATTCTTGCAGATCATACAGCTTTTGAGTGGCTAAATTTGGCACTATGCTATCAAAACCCGGATAGGCAATGACTTGCTGATCTGTATATTCGGTTAATGCTGCTCTTAATGGCTGCCAAAAGTGCTGGCTTCCTGAAGCACCCGGCAGGAACACAAGCTTAGTCATCTCGTTCAAATTCTACGGTTTTTCCCATGCTAGCATAAAAAAAGCACCATCGATCAGACAGTGCTTCTTTCTCAAGCGGAACCAAGCTTAACCCTGGAAATAACGTAAATCCAGACGTCCTTCATACACAGTCGCCGTTGGTCCGGTCATCCAGACCACATCACCTTCTTTCCACTCAATTTGTAACTTTCCGCCTGCCAGTTCAACTTCGACTTTACTCGAAAGCAGACCACGGCGCATACCTGAAATTGCGGCAGCACAGGCGCCTGTACCACAAGCCAAGGTCTCGCCTACACCACGCTCATATACACGTAAACGTGCATGTTTTTCATCAATAATCTGCATAAAGCCAGCATTGACCCGTGCCGGGAAGCGCGCATGCGATTCAACTTGTGGACCAATACGTGCGACATCGGCAGCAATCACATCCGGTACAATCGTCACCGCATGTGGATTACCCATATTCACAACATCAATCGTCAGCTTTTCACCGCCAGCGAGATCAATGTCATACAGGCTTTCTGGTGCATCGGCCAGGAATGGAATTTCCTGAGGCAGGAATTTTGGATAGCCCATATTGACCCGTACCCAACCATTCGCACCCAATTCCGGCTCTACAATACCAGATTTGGTTTGTACCTTGATTTTGGTTTTGGTGGTGAGCTGACGATCATGTACAAATTTGGCAAAACAGCGCACGCCATTGCCACATTGTTCCACTTCTGAACCATCGGCATTAAAAATCCGATATTTAAAGTCTGCACTTGGGACATCGGGTGGCTCAACCACCAAGAGTTGATCAAAACCAATGCCAAAGTTACGATTGGCCAAACGCTGAATGGTCAAAGTGTCTAAATAAGCACGCTGGCTGATCAGATCAACCACCATAAAGTCATTGCCCAGACCATGCATCTTGGTAAATTCTAATAACATCCTGATTTATCCTTAAGGCAATAAACGCTCACGTTCCCAAAGTGATTCAATCGTCTCACGTTCACGAATCAAATGTGCCTGATCAGCATCGACCATTACCTCAGCAGCACGTCCACGGCTGTTGTAATTTGAACTCATCACAAAACCATACGCACCTGCACCGAGTACTGCCAGCACATCATTTTCCTTGATCGCAAGCTCACGCTCTTTACCCAGAAAATCACCAGTTTCACAAATTGCGCCCACGACATCCCATTCTTTCGTTTCGACATCGGTACGAGGTGTAACAGATTGAATGTCCATCCATGCTTCATATAAAGCAGGACGAATCAGGTCATTCATCGCAGCATCAATAATCGCGAAATTACGGTGATTCGTTGGTTTTAATAGATCCACTTTAGTCAGCAGCACACCTGCATTGGCAGAGATACTACGTCCCGGTTCCATATACACTTTCAAGCCCAATTTTTCTAAAGCTGGACGTAGCGCCTTGGCATATTCTTCAACCGACGGCGGGGTTTCATCTTTATACGTCACACCCAGACCACCGCCGATATCGATGTGTTTGAGGTGAATGCCCAGCTCTTTTAACTGGTCGATCATCACAATGACACGATCCAGTGCATCCACAAATGGCTGGGTTTCAGTCAGCTGTGAACCGATATGGCAGTCAATCCCGACCACATCCAGATTTGGCAATGACGCTGCATATTGATAAGTTTCAAACACGCTATCCGATGGAATACCGAATTTATTTTCTTTTAAGCCGGTTGAAATATAAGGATGGGTTTTGGCATCGACATCCGGATTCACACGCAAGGAAATCGGCGCTTTGACATTCAATTCAGCCGCAACTTTCTGGATACGATCCAGCTCGGCATACGATTCGACGTTAAAGCAGGCAATCCCGACTTCTAAAGCTTTTTTGATATCCGCTTCAGTTTTACCCAGACCGGAAAATACAATTTTCGATGCATCACCACCGGCTTTCAGCACACGCGCCAATTCACCACCAGTCACAATATCAAAACCGGCACCCTGTTTGGCCAATACATTCAATACCGCAAGATTAGAGTTGGACTTTACCGCAAAACAGATTTGATGGTCGATAAAATCAAAAGCACGATCCATATCTAAAAAATGCTTTTCCAAAGTAGCTTTAGAATAAACATAGAGTGGTGTGCCAAATTGCTCCGCGAGCTGTTGTAATGAACATTGCTCAGCGTGCAATACCCCATTAATGCGGGTGAAACTCATGAAGGTATCCTTTCTGTGAAAGCGTTATGGTGTGGTTTTAACGTCTGAATCGGTAGGTGCAGCAAACTGTTGTTGCACAGGTGCCTCGCGTTCTTCATCGGACGCTTTAGGCTCAGTTTCAGTATTTTTGTATAACAGATACTTGGCACGCTTGTCGTAATTTGGATCATTCGGCAAGTGCAAAGCACCTGACTGTCCACAACCTGCAAGAGCAAGACCTGTCGCTAAGATACTGATGTAGCAAATGACTTGGCGCATCTGACCACCTAATGTAATAGTTTCGATGAAGTATAACGCGATCATTCGGCATGACCCAAGCGTTAAACGCTAGAGAGTATCTTTAGACAAAAAAAAACGCCAGCAGATCGCTGACGTTTTTATTGATAAGGTTTATTTATGTTTCTGTTTATAGAAACCAAAATAGCCAATGATCAGCAGGATAAACCAGATCGGACTGATCATCAGTGCCTGGCGGGTATCCTCTTCCAGCGCCAAAACCACGATCATGCTCAGGAAGAAAATAATCACGATCCAACAGGTCACCAATCCACCTGGCAGCTTAAAGGTCGATTTGGCATGCAGCTCTGGACGTGTTTTGTAATACACGATATAGCTCCAGATAATGATGATCCAGACACAAATAAACAGAATCGTGGATAAAGTCGTGGCCAAGGTAAAGGCCCGAACAGTATCCGGAACGAAATACTGCAGTGCTGCACCCAGCAACAAACACACGGCAGAAAAATACAGGGCATTTGCAGGCACTGCGCGACGGTTCAAGCGACCAAAAGCAACCGGTGCCTGCTCTTCACGCGACAGGCCAAACAGCATACGGCTGGTCGAGAATACGCCACTGTTCATCGATGACATCACCGAGGACAATACCACCAGGTTCATGATGATCGCAGCCGCTGCAATGCCAGCCTGACTGAACAGGTTTACAAAAGGCGAGACATTCGGGTCAATCTGGTTCCATGGAGTTACTGACATCACAATTAGCAGTGCCAATACATAGAAAATAATGATACGGATCGGAATAGAGTTCACCGCTTTTGGCAGGTTCTTTTCCGGATCTTTGGTTTCAGCCGCGGTAGTCCCCACCAGCTCTACCCCCACAAAGGCAAAGATGGCAATCTGGAAACCGGCCAGGAAGCCCATGGCACCCGTCGGGAACAAACCGCCATGCTCCCAGATATGACTAAAGGATGCGACCGTACCGACATCATTGGTAAAGCCGGTAAATACCATCCACAGACCAACGGCAATCAGCACCACAATGGCGATAATTTTGACCAGGGCAAACCAGAATTCCATTTCACCAAACAGTTTTACCGTGACCAGATTCAAGCCCATGATAAACACAATCGCGGCAACACTGATCATGACGCCTTCTTCAGGGCTAAAGGGCAAGCCATTATTGAAGAATTGCAGATAGTAAATAATGGCTGACAGATCCGCGATCCCGATGGTAATCCAGCACAACCAGTAGGTCCAGCCAACAAAGTATCCGGCCCAAGGCCCGATCAAATCCGTGGCAAAATCAATAAATGATTTATATTGTAAATTGGAGAGTAACAGCTCACCCAATGCTCGCATCACCAGAAAGACCATAAAACCGATGATCATATAGATCACCAGAATCGAAGGACCTGCGAGACTGATGGTTTTACCCGAACCCATAAACAGGCCGGTTCCAATGGCGCCCCCAATGGCAATTAACTGTAGGTGCCGATTGGACAAACTCCGCTTTAATTCACCGTGCTCTGCCGACGAATTGTTATATTTTTCTGACATTATTAATTACAACTTTGAGTTTTACTCGCGACAAATTAACGTAAAAAATGCTGAATACAAAAATAAAATTTGCATCATTTGTATTTCCTGATTAATTGAAGAAGTTAATTTATTTTTCTTATATCGCTCTACAGTTACATTTCTGCTTTATTTTTGACCTGCGATATTCCAGTAATTTCTTGTCAAATTTTTAAAACTGTGTAAAAAATAGAACACTATTCAGCCAATTTATGCATTCAGGATGAATGCATCTGGCATAGCAATTGCTTTTTAATCAATACCTCGAACTACACAGACATGGATCAATAAGAAGAATTTTATGCAAAATTTACAAAGTTTAATGGAAACTTTAAGCGGCTGGGTCTGGGGCCCTTATATGCTGGTACTGATTGTCGGTACCGGGATATTTCTCACCTTCCGTTTATTGTTCTGGCAGTTCCGCATGTTGCCTTTAGCCTTTAAACAGGTCTTTGGCAAGCACCCTGAGCATTCAGGTGATATTTCCCAATTTGCTTCATTGATGACCGCACTCTCTGCCACGATTGGTACCGGTAATATTGCCGGTGTAGCCACTGCCTGTGTTCTCGGTGGTCCGGGCGCCGTGTTCTGGATGTGGATGACTGCCCTATTTGGTATGGCGACCAAATATGGCGAAGGTGTTCTCGCAGTCAAATACCGAGTCAAAAATGAGAAAGGTGAAATGTCCGGTGGTCCGATGTACTACATCGAGCGTGGTCTGAAATGGAAATGGCTGGCACTGATTTTCGCTTTGTTCGGGACACTGGCTTCTTTTGGGATCGGCAGTTCAGTACAGTCGAATACCGTAGCACTGGCAGTTGAAAACAGCCTGGGCATTGAAACCTGGATGACGGGGATCATTATCACTGCCTTTTCAGCACTGGTGATTTTGGGCGGGATTAAATCGATTTCCAAAGCTTCTTCTGTGATCGTGCCGATTATGGCGGTGGGTTATGTGGCTGGCGGTCTGATTATTATTTTAAATAATCTGGAACTGGTCGTGCCGGCACTGAAAATGATCTTCACCTATGCATTTACCGGTGAAGCTGCAGTGGGCGGTGCGATTGGTGCGGCGATTCGTTATGGTGTGGCACGTGGTGTATTCTCCAACGAAGCCGGCATGGGTTCTGCGCCGATTGCTGCCGCAGCGGCAAAAACCGATCATCCGGCCCGTCAAGGTTTGGTATCCATGACCGGTACCTTCATTGATACGATTATTGTCTGTTCAATTACCGGTATTGTCCTGGTGATGGGTTATATCATGGCCGGCAACTCATTCGGTGACCAGACCGGCGCAGTATTGACCATCAGCGCGTTTGACAAACTGTTGCCTGGGATCGGCGGCTGGATTGTGACCCTCGGGATTATTTTCTTTGCTTATTCCACCATCTTGGGTTGGAGCTACTATGGCGAGAAATGTGCCACTTATTTGCTCGGTGAGAAGTTTGTGCTGCCCTATCGCATTATTTATATCGCTTCGGTATTTATTGGCTGTGTGGCGACCCTTGATCTGGTTTGGCTCTTCGCCGATACCTTTAATGGGCTCATGGCGGTTCCAAACCTGATTGGCTTATTACTTCTGTCTGGTGTTATTGCCAAAGAGTCGAAAGACTTCATTGCAAGACGTAAATCTGGTGAACTTTATTAATTGATAAGTGGTGTAAATATTCAATTCACATATAAAAAAGCCACGTAAATCGTGGCTTTTTTATACTTCAGTTTTCCCATTTTTCATTATGAAATTTTAGCAACGTAAACCACTACAAGCCAGCTTGTCCCACTCAGATTCAAGCTCCAGTGCTAGTCCCAAAGATAAAACAAAAAACTGAATGCCTTTAATTTTCATATTGCCCTGTTCATCTTCCAGATATCCACTCAGTTTTTGATAGGTTTTATGATGCAGATCAAAAGGTACATCTAAGTAAAGCCCACCCAGGTAGATTTCACTATGGACGGTTTGATCCACACCTAAACACGGCATATAGACAATGCCCTGTTGCTCTAGCCAGTCAATCAACATCTGCCGAACCGAGTTTGCGTCCCGATCTGGATGTACATAATGATCAAAATGCACAAACAGCACATCACGGTTTTTTTCGCGTGCGATCGCATCAATATGTTTCAACAATTGTGACAAGATCTGTTCCATTCCAGCATAACAAGATGGGCATTATAGACGGCGTTGACGCACAGCATTCAAATCAGCATAAATAAAAACGACAAGACTTGTCGTAAAAACCATGATTTTTCAGGTGAAAGACTTGGTTTTCGATGGCATTCACCGCTATGCTGTCACTCAATTTCAATCGCTTCATCTTCAAATATGGCTAAAGCAAAAAGTGTGTATCGTTGTGAACAATGTGATGCCGATCATCCAAAATGGTCGGGGCAGTGTTCTGAATGCGGGGAATGGAACAGCCTGGTTGAGGTGACCATTGCACCGGCAGTAACGCATCGTGCACAGCCAAAAATTGGTGGTGGATACGCAGGCCAGGCGTCTAGCATTACCAACTTAAATCAGGTCTCAGTCTCTCATGAAACTCGTCTGCCGACGGGTATCAGCGAATTTGACCGGGTCTTGGGTGGCGGACTTGTCACTGGTTCGGTGGTCCTAATCGGCGGTGATCCCGGGATTGGTAAATCCACCATTTTGCTACAAACAGCCACGCACATGGCATCTGCCAAAAATCCGGCCCTGTATGTGACCGGTGAGGAATCTTTGTCTCAGGTGGCTTTACGTGCCCAGCGTTTGGATCTGCCAACCGACCAGCTCAAAGTCATGGCAGAAACCTGCGTCGAACGTATTTGTGAAGTACTGGCCCAGCAACGTCCTGCGGTGGCAATCCTGGACTCGATCCAAACCCTGTACACCGAAACCCTGCAATCTGCACCAGGTGGTGTCTCACAAATTCGTGAATCAGCGGCCTTGTTGACCCGTTTTGCCAAAAATAGTGGCACGTCTTTGTTTCTGGTCGGTCATGTAACCAAAGAAGGCGCACTGGCCGGCCCACGTGTACTGGAACATATGGTGGACTGTGTGCTGTATTTTGAAGGCCAGTCGGATTCACGTTACCGGATGATCCGAGCGGTCAAAAACCGTTTTGGTGCGGTCAATGAGCTCGGTGTGTTCGGCATGACCGATAAAGGTCTGCGCGAAGTTTCCAATCCTTCAGCCATCTTTTTAAGCCGTTATGATGAAGCGATTCCCGGTTCGATTGTAATGATCAGCCGCGAAGGTACGCGCCCGCTTCTGGTTGAAGTTCAGGCACTGGTCGATGATGCACATGGCCAACCAAGACGTGTAGCGCTCGGCCTGGATCAGAACCGTCTAAATATGCTCCTTGCAGTCATGCATCGGCATGGTGGTGTGCAAACCTCCGGCCAGGATGTTTATGTCAATATTGTCGGTGGTTTGAAAATCACCGAAACAGGTTCGGATCTGGCGGTACTTCTCGCCTGCGCTTCCAGCATTCGTGGCAAAGCCTTACCGCAACAGCTGGCGGTTTTTGGGGAAGTCGGACTGTCTGGAGAGATTCGCCCTGTGCCGAACGGTCAGGAACGGCTGAAAGAAGCGATTAAACATGGTTTTAAATACATTATTGTCCCTCGCGGCAATGCACCGCAAAAATCCATTGAGGGCGTGCAAATTATTGCAGTTGCGCGTTTACATGAAGCCTTGAGCGAGGCAATGGCGCTGAGTGATGAACTCAATTAACTGTAAACCGGCTCATTTCGTACAAAGAGCAAAAAAATACAGATTTTTGATTGAAATTCCACACAAAGCCTATATAAATAGACTGTACAAACAGGTTTTATTCTCATAGGAAAAATGAATGGAAGTTCGACAGCGCGGTTTGATCACAGGTATCTTGACAGCAGTTTTATTGATTGCGCCTTTTGCTGCTGAAGCAAAACGTGCTGGTGGCGGTAAAAGTCACGGTATGCAACGTTCTGCACAGCCTACTCAATCTTATCAACAACCTCGTCAAGCTGCGCCTGCTCAACAAGCGCCAACAGCGGGTGCTGCAACCCAGCAAAAATCTGGCCCGGGTGTGGGTGGTATGGTTGCTGCGGGTGTAGCGGGTGCCGCAATTGGTGCAGTCGCTGCCAATGCTTTGGCGGATGATCAAAGTGTAGCAGCGTCTGAAGCTCAAGCTGCTCAAGCCGAAGAGGAAAAAGGTGGTATTCCGAGCTGGATCTGGATCCTTCTCGCTGCTGCTGTTGCCTTCTTCATTTTCCGTAAGATGGGCGCAAAAAAAAAAGTAGCGTCTAATCCATTTGCGCCAAATAGCGGTGCTGCCAATGCAGCGCCGTTTGGTCAGGCACCAACCACACCTCGCAGTGGTGACAGTACCAATATTTTTGGCCAGAACGTAGGCGGTCAAACGTCAAGCAATAATGCGCCGTTCGGTTCTGCTCCGGTAAATAACGCGCCTTTTGGTGCAGCTTATACCCAAAGTGGCAGCCAGTTACCGGATGGTACTGAACCTGCAGCATTCTTGCGTGTAGCGCGTCAGCGTTTTAACCATATTCAGTCCATGAATACAGCAAGCAACATTTCTGAAATTCAGCGTTATCTGACTCCTGAACTTTATCAGTCAATGTATAACGACATCATGAGCAATCAGGATCAGGATGTTGCCGAGTTTTCAAATCTGAATGCGATGGTCGTCGACTCATCGACTGACAATGGCCAGTATATTGTCAGCGTACGCTTTACAGGTACGGTAAGCGAAGACTTAAACAGCTTGCCGCAACCGTTCGCAGAAATCTGGCATTTCACCAAACCAGCAGGTTCAAATCAGGACTGGGTGGTTGCAGGTATTCAGCAAGACTAATCGTGAATAAATGAAGTTTAGACAGCGGCCTTCGAGCCGCTGTTTTTATTTTCAAGCCTTACATTTTGATCTTTTTTAATTCCCTTCCCCCTCTCTTTTTTAACCTAACTTCCAGTTTTACTTATTTTTCATATAAATAGTTCAACAACCCATATTTAAAATCTAAACAATAATTGTTATCATTATCATTAATTACTTCATAAGTTTGTAAATAGAATTTTCGATGATGAATAGTCCGAATATGCAAGCCATAGCGACTGGAACAGTTACTGCACCGAAACCATCAAGCAAAAATAAAGTCAAAGCAAGTATGCTGGCTTATCGTGGGATGATTTTATATCGCTTTATTCTGGCGGGTGCTGGCGGTTATCTACTGGCTACACTGGCAACGATCGTGATTGCCCAGCTTTTTATCGACAGTGGAAGCAGTGCAGCCATGTCCGCCACCCTGATTGGCTTTAGCTTGAATGCTGCTGCATTTATCTGGGTATTTATGGTGAATAAGACGCTCAAAGCTACGCTCGGGATCGCGATTCCCGGTGTTTTACTCTATATCGCCTATAAGCTTTTAGGAAATTGAGATGAGAGTAGATGCAAAACCCGAAGGTCCACGCCAGTCGATGTCGTGGTTGCATACCTGGGCCAGTCTGATTTTAGGCTGGCTTTTATATGCGATTTTCTTGACCGGAACCTTAAGCTTTTTCCAGAACGAAATTACCGTCTGGATGAAACCGGAATTTCATCAATCAGTTCCACCAAAGACTCAAATCGAACAAACCCGTGTGGCACTGGCTTATCTGCAACAGCACCATCCGGATGCTGGCAGCTGGGCAATCCAGCTTCCTAACTCACGCCAAAATACTACCACCCTGACTATTCGTAGTGCCGGCGAAGATCCGCGTGCCCGTCGTGGCGGTACCCGCGTGACGATTGACAGCGCCACCGACGAAGTTTTGCAAGCGCGTGAAACACGCGGTGGTTCATTCTTATACCGTTTCCACTTTGAATTGTATGGTTTGCCAAGAATCTGGGCGCGCTGGATGGTCGGCGTTGCGACCCTGCTCATGCTGGTGGCAATCATCAGCGGTGTCATTACCCATAAGAAAATTTTCAAGGATTTTTTTACTTTCCGCCCCGGCAAAGGTCAGCGTTCATGGTTGGATGCACACAATGCTACTGCGGTATTTGCCCTGCCCTTTCACATCATGATTACCTTCAGTGGCTTATTATTATTGCTTTTTACCCTCATGCCCTGGGGCGTAAACCAGATTTATGAAAATCGTGGTGCTTTCCTTCAGGATCAACGTAAGAGTTTGGTTCAAGACAACAGTATTCAGGCTGAATCCCGTGAAAGCCATAGTGAGCGCAAAGAACGTCGACCGCAAGCTGAGAGAGAAAATCGTGGCGAGCGCGGTGAAATGTCTGCACGCAGTGAAGGTCGCCGCTCTCGTGATGAAATGCAAGCTGCACCTCCTGCACCGTTAACCGATCTAGCTCCGATCTTGGCAACAGCCGAAAAAGAATGGAAAAATAATCCGGTGGGTATGATAACTATTATCCAGCCAAATACCGTAAAAGCAGAAATTGAGCTTCGTGCCTTAAACGGAGTCAGCGTAGCTTATCGCAATGTTTATCCGAGCCTTGCTTTTAATGGCGTAACAGGTGAATTAAAGCCAGATCAAACCACACTGAAAATGCCTTCAATCGCAAATGGTATTTATAATGTATTCACCACATTGCATGAAGCACGTGGCGTAGATCTGGCGTTACGCTGGTTATTGTTCATGTCAGGTGTGGTGGGTACCTTGATGATTGCCACCGGCTTGATTCTATGGTGTGTCAAACGTGCACCACAGCAACAGAAACAAGGCTATAAATCGTTTGGTTATCGTCTTGTGGAAGTCACCAATATCGCTGCCATTATTGGTTTACCTGTTGCCTGTGCTGCCTATTTCTATGCCAACCGTTTTATTCCGGCAGACATGGACATGCGTCTGAACTGGGAAATACGTAGCTTCTTTATTGTCTGGTTACTGACTTTACTGTATGCCATGATTCGCAGTCATCGACAAGCTTGGCTAGAGCTTCTCATGCTTGCAACTGGGACATTTGCCTTGCTCCCAATCGTCAATTTTCTGACCGGCGGTCAGGCGATCTGGAACACCATTATGCATGGTCAATGGGTCATTGCTTCTTTTGATCTAGCGATGTGGGTGCTTGCGATCTTGTTCTGGTTTTCATTTAAAAAAGTGAAAAACCATAAAGGCTTGTCGCCTAAAAAAGCCAAGGTTGCTCTCAAGGAGAATCAGTCATGATGTTTTTCTTACTGATTTGGGCTTTAACTTCACTGGGTTTCTTTGCGCTTACAACGTCGATGTCCAAACATCAAAAACAGATTTTTGACACAGAACTCAACCCTGCAAAAACACAACTTGCGACTATTCTCGGTTGGGTATTGCTCATACTCGCCCTAATTCTGTGCCTGTGTACAGGAGCTATCAGCAATATGATCAGTTACTGGCTGGGTAGTCTGACTTTTGCAGCACTGGTGGTCGGCTTAAGCCTGAGTTATCTGGCAAGTAGAATTAAAGTGATCGTAATGTTCTGTGTGTTCATCGCCTCGATCTCAGGGATTCTTTGCTTGATCTAATCATTTGATTGACCAATCTCTTTAAAAAGCTGGCCTTCGGATTGGCTTTTTTGCTTTAAACCTTTTAGTCTACGCACAATATTTTTGAGATGTTGATATGACCCAGCGTGTTTCTCCCTCTGCTGTCCTGACCAATCTTGCCTTAGCAGGCAATGCTGAAGCGCAATTTGAACTGGCTGAACTGTATATGCAAAGCGAGCATGATGATGACATCATTCTTGCTGAAGAATGGGCTTTAAAAGCAGCAAATGGCGGTCTGGTGGATGCAATGTATTGGCTAGGTGAAGGTTACACCGTGTATGCCAAAGAATTAGCAGAAGAAGATCCGGAAGAATCTAAAGCTCACTTTGAGTTAGCCTATTACTGGTTAAGCAAGGCCAATATCGAGAAGCACCCTGCTGCGACTTTAGAGCTGGCCGGTTTCTACCGTCGCGGTGATGTGATTGAAAAAGATGTAGAGAAATCAATTTCTTTAGTCAAACAGGCTGCGGAATGGGGTGAAGTTCAGGCCATGCGCGATCTTGCTTTTATTTATGCAAATGGTTTAGGTGTAGATGGCGATGAAGAACTAGCTGAGTTCTGGACCCAAAAAGCGGATGCTGCTGAGCAAGAAGCTAAATAAAACGAAAAGCCCGTCAGATGATGGGCTTTTTTTCTTATTGCTCCCATATTTATACCAATAGTTGCCTATTTTTTAAATTCAATTTTTTAAATTATAGCCCTTTTTAAAAGGAGTTATCTCTACTGAACTTCTAGCCTTTTTTAGATCTTTCTCTGATGTCGGAAAAGCTTCGGCCTCTTGGTTAATAAGAAGGTATACTTTCTGTAAGTTTATAACTTCACCCCATAAATCTTCTGAGGTAAAAGGCTTATCTTCATGTTTCATTATTAACATTTTACAATTTCTAGAAACTTCTAAATATCTATTTCCTATTGATCGATGACCTTCTGAATTTTTACTGAAATTAAAAAATGTCTGTACCGCTCCCAATACGGCGCTAAGAAAAGAAAGACATGCAGCTACAATTGAAAGAATTGTATTGTTATATTCAGATGTTAGAAATGCTATAAGCACAGTCCCAATAAAAATATTAAAACAAATTGCAGGGATGCCAATTAGATTATGATATTTTTTCTGTCTATCACTCGCCGAGAAGTGCTTACTTTTGCCTATTTTAGAATCTAATCTGAGCTCTTCTAAAATTATTAAAGCCCCATTAACTTTCTCGACCATACTTTTTCCTTTTCTATTTATTAAGCAACTAATTAATTGTAACTGTTTTATAACTTGGATATAAAATTAAATACAAGTACAATACTGCGCTAGTCGAGGGATGCTGCGACGTTTTACAGGCACTAAATGTAAAATCGCTAGGCTCGACCATCGGTCAGACATTCGTTCTGATCAACAACGGCATCCGCGAACAGAACGATCCAATCTATTTTTTCCTAGGAGATCCTGATGAACGCGGTTACTGCTTCATTTACAGATTACAAAGTTGCTGATATTTCACTTGCTGATTACGGCCGTAAAGAAATTAAACTTGCTGAAGCTGAAATGCCAGCCCTCATGGGTCTGCGTAAACGCTATGCTGCTGCTAAACCACTTGCAGGCGCGAAAATTCTCGGCTGTATCCACATGACCATTCAAACTGCCGTTTTAATTGAAACGCTGGTTGAATTGGGTGCAGAAGTTCGCTGGACTTCATGTAACATCTTCTCGACTCAAGACCATGCTGCTGCTGCTATCGCTGCTGCGGGCATTCCTGTGTTTGCTTGGAAAGGCGAAACTGAAGAAGAATACATGTGGTGTCTTGAACAACAAATCAATGTAAATGGCACGCCTTGGGATGCCAACATGATTCTTGACGATGGCGGTGATTTAACACTACTTGTTCATGAAAAATACCCAGAAGTGATTGAAAAAATTCACGGTGTAACTGAAGAAACAACGACAGGTGTTCAACGTCTGTATGAAATGCTTCGTGATGGCACTTTAAAAGTTCCTGCAATCAACGTAAACGATTCAGTAACCAAGTCTAAAAACGACAACAAATACGGTTGCCGTCACTCACTGAACGATGCAATCAAACGTGGTACAGATATGCTTTTATCTGGCCGTCGTGCACTTGTGATCGGTTATGGTGACGTAGGTAAAGGTTCTGCGCAATCCCTTCGTCAAGAAGGCATGATTGTACGCGTAACTGAAGTTGATCCAATCTGCGCAATGCAAGCATGCATGGACGGTTACGAAGTTGTATCTCCATACAAAAATGGCGTGCAAACTGGCAAGAAAGAAGACATCAATGTTGACCTTCTTCAAAACACTGACCTTATCGTAACTACAACAGGTAACTACCACGTATGTGACGCTGCAATGCTTGATTCATTAAAAGCTGGCGCAGTTGTTTGTAACATCGGTCACTTTGATACTGAAATTGATACAGCTTACCTACGTGGCTACAAGTGGGTTGAAGTTAAACCTCAAGTACACCAGGTGTATCGTTCAGAAAATGAAAATGATTACCTGATCCTTCTTTCTGAAGGCCGTTTGGTGAACCTTGGTAATGCGACTGGTCACCCATCACGTATTATGGATGGTTCATTTGCCAACCAGGTATTGGGTCAAATGCATTTATTCGCTGAGAAATTTGCTGATCTTCCAGAATCTGAAAAAGCTGCACAAATTCGTGTAGAACTTCTTCCTAAGAAATTAGATGAAGAAGTTGCTGCTGCGATGGTTGCTGGTTTCGGTGGTGTCTTGACTCAATTGACTCAAGAACAAGCGGATTACTTAGGCGTTCAAGTTGAAGGTCCATTCAAGTCTGATGCTTATAAATACTAATTAAACTCCACCCTCTCCCTAACCCTCTCCCATAGGGAGAGGGAACATTCATTACCAAATGTATGTCATCGAGGGTAAATCCTCTCCTGAGCGTGCTTAAAGCACTGCTTTGAAGCTCAGCGCAAGAGAGGATTTAGGAGAGGTAAAACTAATTAAAAAGTATTTATAAAAAGGATTTGAACATGTCTAAACAGATTCCAATTTCATTTGAATTCTTCCCGACCAAAACTGATGTAGGTGCGGAAAAACTCAAAGTTGTGCATCAAGAGCTACAACTCTTAAATCCAGAGTTCTTCTCTGTGACCTATGGTGCTGGTGGTTCCACTCGTGAACGCACCCTGTCTACTATCAATGACTTTAATGGCAAAGGCGCACCTGTTGCCCCTCACTTGTCTTGTATTGGCGATGACAAAGCACGTATTGCTGAACTTCTAGACCTGTACAAATCTCAAGGCATTAACCGTATTGTTGCCCTGCGTGGTGACTTGCCTTCAGGCCAAGTGGGTTTGGGTGAATTACCTTATGCAGCTGATCTGGTTCGCTTTATCCGCGAACATTCAGGCGATCATTTTAAAATTGAAGTCGCAGCTTATCCGGAAATGCATCCACAGGCAGAAAGCTTTGACAAAGACATTCAGCACTTTGTTGAAAAAGTTCAGGCCGGTGCCAATGCTGCTTTAACCCAGTTCTTCTTCAATCCAGATGCTTACTTTTACTTTGTAGATCGTATCCAGAAAGCAGGAATCGATATTCCGGTTGCGCCAGGCATCATGCCAATTACCAATTCCAGCAACCTGATTCGCTTTGCTGATGGTACCGGTGCTGAAATTCCACGCTGGATTCGCAAGCAACTGGCAACTTATGGTGACGATACTGCCAGCATTAAAGCCTTTGGCCATGAAGTTGTGGTTAAATTCTGTGAGCGTCTACTTGCAGGTGGTGCGCCAAGCTTGCATTTCTACACCATGAATACTACTGACCCGACCCGTCAGCTGGTCACCGATCTTGGTTTAGCTTAAGCCCTTTATTTCACCGATTTTTTGAGTAGAACGATCAATGCCACGTTTTTATATAGATGCTGATTTAACTATTGATGTCAGCCTTGAGCTTACGGAAACTGTATTTCATCATTGGGTAAAGGTTTTACGCGCGCAAGTCGGTGAAAGCGCGACCCTGTTCAATGGACAGGGTGGCGAATATGACGTGACTTTAACCGAGGTTGCTAAAAAATCAGCCACCGTCTCGGTCAATGCATTTAATCCTGCCAATCGCACATCAAAGTTCCAGGCTTTGCTCGGTCAGGTGATGAGTAAAGGCGACCGTATGGATTATGCGATTCAGAAAGCAGTCGAACTGGGCGTTTCCGAAATTCAGCTGCTGACTTCGGATCGTTGTGAAATGCGTTTAAAGTATGATCGCGACCAGAAAAAACTAGATCACTGGCAAGGCATTGCTATTGCGGCTTGTGAACAATGTGGTCTGAATATTGTTCCTAAAATTTTAGCGCCAATCTCACTTGAAAAATGGCTGGATACTGAACTACCCAACACCAAACTGGTTTTGGCACCCAATAAAGATGAAACAGATGTACTGGCAGAGGCGACCTTGGATCTTGTCCTATTGATCGGCCCTGAGGGTGGCCTGAGTGAGGCGGAAATTAGTACCGCAAATCAAAAAGGTTTTCTCAACTGGTGTATAGGCGAGCGTGTCCTGCGTACCGAAACCGCTCCTGTTGTTGCTCTGTCAATTTTAAATTATGTGCTTTAATTCATCGGATGAGTAAAAATTTGCCTTTAATTTTGTTGATTTTTATTTTTAAGGCATCTAATCTCGACTAAAGAATAACAAATACTTATTAATTGATTTCACACACTTCTTGGAGTTTCTATAATAACAATGTACAAGGACGAAAACCGTTTAGGATGAATACAGGCATTGAATCACATGGTTGATAATCAGGACGACTATATTCAGCAGCATTTGCATGATGCTCAAATTGCGAATACGCTTCGCCATAGTCGCTATTTTTTGCTCAGTATCATGGTGATCTGCCTTTATATTTTTTGTATTTATCACATTCAATATAGCCCGTCTAATACGTATTTTAATACCTGGTTTATTCTGACAGAATTTCTGGTCAGCATGTGTTGGCTGGTAAGTACGCTGTATTTTAAACCTGAACAATATAACCAGAAAAGTGCACACCGCTGGTTACAGATACAGAGTCTGGCTGTTGGCATCAGTATCGCGGCAGGTATTTTTACGATTTATTATTATTTGCCACAGGCCAATCCTGCATTTGAAGATATTGAAGCACTGACCTTGTCTGCCTTGTTGCTGATTGTTACCCAAGCTTTCGGTTTAACCTACCTGACCCAGAAACTGAGCTATTTTTGTCTGGTCTTTTTGCCGTCCTTATTCCCTTTTTTACTGTCGCAGCTTGACCATGTCGGTCATTCCAATCCCTTTTTTGGTCTGGCCTTAAACTTTGCGCTCATAGTGATTCTGCTGTGCGCGACAAGTAGTTATCGAATTCACAGCCGCACCTCACGTCTGTATGCGGAAAATGATATTTTGGTGAAAAATGCAGAACAGCAAGTGCATTGGACTGATGAACTGTGCCAGCAACTCAAAACTGAAGTCAATAAATCCAAAGATATTGAACAGCAATTACAGCTCAGTAACCAATTGCTGGAGCAAAAAGTACGGGAACGTACCTATGATATTGAACAGATCAATTATGACCTGAAGAATCAGCAGCAGAATCTAAAACTTGCACATGAAATTGCCGGTATTCGGCCATGGGACTGGAATATTCAAGAGCGCAGCATCACCTTAACCAATCATAAAGACGAAAAGATTCTGCGCGATTCCAAAGATCATCATCTGCAATTACAGTATCTGATTCACCCTGAAGATCTGGCCTATTTTAAGCGCAATATGAAGCAGCATCTGCGTGGCCAGATTGAACGCTATGATGCCACTTACCGGATCAAGCTCAGTGAAGGTGGCTGGAGTTGGGTACATGATATTGGCCGGGTGATCAGTCGTGATCCTAAAAATAAAAAACCCTTGCGCATGGTCGGGATCCGTCGTGATATCCAGCAGGAACGTCTGTCTCAAGAACGTTTAAAACTGGTGGCCAGTGTACTGGAACAAGCTGCGGAAGGCATTTTCATTCTGAATCTTGATTTAGATTATATCGATGTCAATCCCCACTACGAATACCTGAGCGGTTTTGAGCGTGACCAGATCATCGGTAAATCCTTATTTGATATTGCGGTACAAAATAAATCCCAGCAACGTACTTTTCAGGCCAATATTGTCAAACAGATCCAGAAGATTGGCTCTTATGATGGAGAGGTTTATGCAAAATTTCTGTCTGGCAAAGAGTCGACCTTATGGCTGCATATTAATGCCGTGACTGATGATGAAGGCCGGATTACCCATTATATTGGCATCGTATCAGATCTGACTGAACGTAAATTACAGGAACAGCGCCTGTCCTATCTGGAAAATTACGACACGCTGACCGATTTACCGAACCGCTTCTATTATAACTATCAGCTGCACCAATATCTGGTTTCGCAAAAAGACTCTATTAAAGAGATGGCTGTGATTCGGCTTAACATCGACCGTTTCCGGCCATTAAATGAATACCTGTCCAATAACGGTGGTGATGAACTTTTACGTCAGGTGGCGCAGCGGCTGCGCATGACCAATGCAGAAGCGCTATTTGTGGCACATCTAAATGGTGATGATTTTGCGATTCTCTATGAAATTTCGCATATTCGCCCGTCAGTTCAGCACCATTGTGAACGCATTGCTCAGGCCTTTAGCAGACCATTTAATATTTACGGTCAGGAGCATGTGATTACCCTGTCCATGGGAGTGGCATTTTATCCGGATCATGGCCGTCAACTGGATTATTTAAATAACTGCGCTGAACAGGCATTGAACGAAGCCAAAAATCTCGGCGGCAATACCATTCACTTTTATTCCAGTGAAAATAATGCGTTACAGAACAAAGGGGTTTTCCTGGAACGGGATTTGCGCAAAGCAATCCAGAATAATGAACTGGTCGTGTATTATCAGCCAAAAATCAATTTTAGTGATCAAAGCATTTATGGCTTCGAAGCGCTGATTCGCTGGAACCATCCAGAAAAAGGCATTATTGCGCCGGGGCTGTTTATCCCTTTAGCTGAACAGACCAGCCTGATTTCAGACATTGGCCGTCTGGTGATCCAGCAGGCCGCTAAACAGATTCGCCAATGGAATGATCTGGGCTTTAATCATATTTGTGTATCAGTCAATATCGTGGCGCAGCAATTGCGTCGTGGTCAATTACTTGATGATCTGGACCAAGCCATTGCAGACAACCAGATTTCTGGCGCCAGCCTGGAGCTGGAAATTACCGAATCTTCTTTAATTGAAAATTCGGAAGCGGTCAAAAACCTGCTGAATGAAATTAAACAGCGACATATTCATATTGCCCTAGATGATTTCGGTACAGGTTATTCTTCTCTCTCCTATCTTGCTGATTTTCCAATTGATACCTTAAAAATTGATCGCAGTTTTGTTTGCAAGATTGGGGAAAACAAACAGGCAGCGATTGTCAGCGCCATGGTGGCCATGGGTAAAGCCATGGGCATGACCGTGGTCGCGGAAGGGATCGAGACTGAAGAACAGCTAGAATATCTACGTGATTTAGACTGTGATATTGCCCAGGGTTACTTATTTTCCAAACCGCTTCCTGAGCAGGATGCAACCGCTTATTTAGTACGAGACAAGACGCATCAGACTTATATATCTCAAGTCTAAGTCCATACCCGAGCACAATAAGTTTGTTGGAAAAACGGCCGTCTTTGTCTGTCCGAACTGGCCAACAAATGGTATATTCAGGAACATAAATAAATTTTTTGCCCGCTGACCGGGTAATCTTTACAACGATCGAGAGACTGATGGACGAACAATCTTTAAAGCAACAGGCCCTTTACTATCACGAATTTCCTACCCCGGGGAAAATTAGCGTTACACCAAGCAAACAATTGGTCAACCAACGTGACTTGGCCCTTGCTTACTCGCCTGGCGTAGCTGCACCATGTCTTGAGATTGAACGCGACCCTTCAACTGCTGCATTGTATACGGCTCGTGGTAACTTGGTTGCTGTCGTGACCAATGGTACTGCCGTGCTTGGCCTGGGTAATATTGGTCCTTTGGCTTCTAAACCTGTTATGGAAGGTAAAGGCGTATTATTCAAAAAATTTGCTGGCGTTGATGTATTCGATATCGAAATTGCTGAAAATGATCCAGACAAAATTGTGGATATTGTCGCTGCATTAGAACCGACTTTCGGCGGGATTAACCTTGAAGATATCAAGGCGCCAGAGTGTTTCTATATCGAGCAAAAATTGCGTGAACGCATGAATATTCCGGTATTCCATGATGATCAGCACGGTACTTCGATCATTGTCGGTTCTGCGCTCCTCAACGCATTGCAAATCAACGGCAAAAAAATTGAAGACATCAAGATTGTGGCTTCAGGCGCGGGTGCTGCTGCACTGTCTTGTTTGAATCTGCTTTGCGCTCTGGGTGCTAAAAAAGAGAACATCATCGTTGCCGATTCACGCGGTCTGCTGACTACGCATCGTGAAGGCCTGGATGAATCCAAGAAAGCCTATGTACAAGACATCGAAGCTACTCAGCTTGGTGACGTGATTGCGGGTGCAGACATGTTCCTCGGTCTTTCTGCTGCGGGCATTCTGACCAAAGAAATGGTCAAGGTCATGGCTGAAGATCCGATCATCTTTGCCTTGGCAAACCCGGATCCAGAAATTCTGCCTGAACATGCGCATGAAGTACGTGATGACGTGATCATGGCAACTGGCCGTTCTGACTATCCGAACCAGGTGAATAACGCACTGTGCTTCCCGTACATCTTCCGTGGTGCATTGGACGTTGGTGCAACCACCATTAACGAAGAAATGAAAATTGCCTGTGTCCACGCGATCGCGCGTATGGCACACGTTGAAGCTGATGCGGCGACTTATGGTGAAAAATCTGCATCATTTGGCCGTGAATACTTGATTCCGGGACCACTGGATCAACGTTTGATTCTAGAAATCGCACCTGCTGTTGCACAAGCAGCCATGGATTCTGGCGTGGCAACACGTCCAATCACGGATTTCTCGCATTATCGTCAACGTTTGTCTGAGTTTGTCTACAACTCTGCATTCATGATGAAACCGATTTTCGAACAAGCCAAATCTGATCCTAAACGTATTGCTTATGCGGAAGGTGAAGACCTGCGTGTACTTCGCGCAGTTCAAATTGCGGTAGATGATGGTTTGGCAATTCCAATTCTGGTGGGTCGCCCAGCTGTAATTGAAGCCAACATTAAAAAATTGGGTCTGCGTCTTGAAGATGGCGTGAATATCACGATTGTTGATCAGGAAAAGAACCCGAACTATGAAATGTTTGCGGATGATTACTACAATATCATGCAGCGTAAGGGTGTAACACCTGAATATGCACAGCGTGAAGCACGTCGCCGCTCTACCCTGATCGCAGCGATGCTTGTGAAACATGGTATGGCAGACGGTATGCTGTGTGGTACATATTCAAGCTATGACATTCACCTGGACTTCGTCAGCAATATCATTGGCAAGAAAGATGGTCATAACACCTTCTTTACCCTGAATGCCTTGATGCTTGAAGACCGTAACCTGTTCATTGCCGATACCTATGTCAATACCAACCCAACGGCTGAACAGCTGGCTGAAATGACCATTCTGGCCGCTGAAGAAGTTCGCCGTTTTGGTATGACGCCACGTATTGCCCTGCTTTCTCACTCAAGCTTCGGTTCAGACCAGCATGATGCCAGCGCGCAAAAAATGCGTAAGGTATATGACATCCTGTCTGAAATCGCGCCTGAGCTGGAAGTTGAAGGTGAAATGCACGGTGATGCTGCACTGGATGAAAATATTCGCCAGTTTGCATTCCCGAATTCACGTTTCAAAGGCTCTGCAAACTTGCTAATCATGCCGAATCTAGATGCTGCCAATATCTCGTTTAACCTGTTAAAGGCAACTTCAGGCAACAACGTAACGATTGGTCCAATTCTTCTAGGTGCTGCGAAACCTGTGCACATCTTGACACCGACTGCGACCACGCGTCGTGTGATCAACATGACTGCACTGACTGTTGCAGAAATCCAGCAAGCAGAACAAGATGCACTTTAAGCCAATGACAAGATAACGACGCATCAGCCTCGTTTCTTAACTTGAGAAAACCTCTATTCTGTAGCATGATGCTTGTAAGAATAGAGGTTTTTTCATGCAAGTTTATTTAGTAGGCGGCGCAGTTCGAGATCATTTGCTCGGACACCCCTATCACGAAAAAGATTATGTGGTTGTTGGTGCAACTCCCGCGCAAATGCTTGACTTAGGCTATCAGCCCGTAGGCAAAGATTTCCCTGTTTTTCTACATCCCCAAACAAAAGAAGAATATGCACTGGCGCGTACCGAACGTAAATCTGGCACCGGTTATCATGGTTTTGAGTTTCATACCGATGCCAGCGTTACGCTAGAGCAGGATCTGATTCGTCGCGATCTGACCATTAATGCCATGGCCATGGATGATGCCGGCCAGGTTTATGATCCTTATGGTGGTCAACAGGATCTGGAAAAGCGGATTCTACGTCATGTTTCCGATGCTTTTGTCGAAGATCCATTACGCGTGCTACGCATTGCCCGTTTTGCTGCCCGTTATACCAGTGCAGGCTTTGTGATTGCCGATGAAACTTTGGCGTTAATGCAACGCTTGACTGAATCGGGTGAATTAAATGCCTTGACACCGGAACGCGTCTGGAAAGAAACTTCCCGTGCATTATCCGAACGTCATGCTGATGTGTATTTTGAAGTATTACGCGAGTGTGGTGCTTTAAAGGTACTCTTCCCTGAGATTGACGCCTTATATGGCATTCCGCAACGACCTGAATATCATCCGGAAATTGACTGCGGCATTCACACGATGATGTCCTTGCAGCAGGCATGTCGTCAAAATTATAGCCTGGATGTACGTTTTGCCGTTTTAGTGCATGACTTAGGAAAAGCTTTAACGCCGGTTGAAGAATTACCGCGACATATCATGCATGAAGAGCGTGGCATCAAGCCAGTGAATGAACTGTGTGACCGTTTAAAAGTGCCGACGTATACCAAGCAGCTGGCTTTGGCGGTGTGCAAAGAGCATCTGAAATGCCATCAGGCCTTCAATCTTAAGCCGGGAACCTTATGGCGATTATTGCAACGTCTGGATGTGTTACGTCGCCCTGAACGTGTCGAAGCTTTCGTCCAGGCGTGTGAATGTGATTCACGTGGCCGTCTAGGTCTGGAAGATCGTGCTTATCCACAAGCACAATATGTCCTCGATGCCATGCAAACCGTACGCGCCATCAAGGCACAAGACCTGCCTGCCGATATTCAGGGTCCGGATATTGGTGAAATGCTGATTGAACGACGGATTCAGGCACTCGGTGAACTCAAAGCACAACAAACCGTAGCGATTGAATAATAAAAAAGCACCCTCGGGTGCTTTTTTAATAGCTTAATTTCTCTTTATCACAAAAGGAATTAAGAAATATTGAATCAGTACCATCAGGAAATATCTGCCGGAAAAGTAATCACTTGCTCCAGTTTCATTTGATTGGTTGCAATCATCAACAAACGGTCAATTCCAAGGGCAATTCCAGAACATTCCGGCATATTCGGTAAAGCTGCCAATAGATATTTATCGATCGGCATGACATGCAAGCCCAGCTTGGCCCGTTCTGCATTATCCGCCTCAAAGCGCGAACGCAATACGTCGGCATCAATCAGCTCATCATAGGCATTGGCCAATTCTAAACCTTCGATATACAATTCAAAACGTGCGGCGACCAGTTCACCATCTTCATCGGTTCGGGTTTTGGCCAGTGATGCCATTTCAGGGGGGAAATCAGTCAGGAATACTGCAGTATCAAAACCCAGACTAGGTTCAACCATATGTGAAAATAACAGGTCGATATAACCGAGACGATCCTCGCCTAAATCCAGATTGAGTCCAACGCGGCGGCAGCAATCTTTCAGTTCCTGTAAAGTGGCTTGAAGTGGATTGAGATCCAGACGATCCATGAAAGCATGTTTATAGCTTAGAATGGTCGGACGGATTTCGCCAAAACGTGCTTTCAAAGTCACATTCAGCAAATCCGATACTTCAAACATCAGATCTTTTAAGCTAAATCCCGGGCGATACCATTCCAGCATGGTGAATTCGCTATTGTGCTTGCGTCCATGCTCATCATCACGGAAGACTTTACAGACTTGATAAATGGGTCCAGAGCCACTGGCCAATAAGCGTTTCATGGCAAATTCGGGTGAGGTCTGCAAATAATGTGTATGCGCTTTACCCAGCACATGGCGCTGGGCCTGTACCGAGGCTAAATGCACATCAGTCACACCGGCTTGAGACAAAATCGGTGTTTCGACTTCTAATACATCGCGCTCAGCAAAAAACTGACGGATTTGACGATATAAATTCGCCCGCGCGTGCATGGCTTGAAGGTCACAAGTGGGTTGATACGTCATTGTCATGCCTTCGGCCCACCGTGTGCTGCCCACTCACGACGTAGTGGGTAGGTTTTACGTAAATGATCAAATGCCTGCTGATCGACTTTACCTTCTTTGAGACAGGCACGTAGATTGGCATCATCACGAGCAATGTCATAAATTTGGGATAAATGCTGTTGCAAAGCCATTTTTAAATCCTGCCCCTGAAAAAACTGCTCACAGACAGGCAGCTGAGATTCAAACTGTTTATTGGCTGCAAAACCAAAAATGTGACAAAAAGCCTCATAGATCATCTGGGTACCGCGTGCCTTGCCTTCCAGACTATAGCCGGCAATATGCGGGGTGACCAAAGTCACCAGATCCAGAAGTTCTGCTGAAATTAGCGGTTCGTGTTCAAAGACATCCAAAATCACGGTTCGATGTGTCGCCTGTATATCCTGGATCAGTGCGGCTTCCTCAATGACTGGCCCACGTGCTGAATTAATCAGGATTGCATCAGGCCGCATGTGCGCCAGCGAAGCAGCATTAAATAAATAATAGGTTGGATATGCACCAGTTTTAGTTAAAGGGACATGAATCGAAATTGCCTCCGCCTGCTGCAATAATTCATGAAATTCAACTTGATCAACCTGCTCTCTTTGCACCAAAGGATCATAGCCAATCACGCGCCAGCCCAAGAGCTTCGCCATGTAGGCCAATCGGATTCCAACATTACCCAAACCGACAATACCCAAGGTAAATGTCGCATTGGCATCGAGTAATTCAGGACGCACCTGCAATAACGCGGTAATCACATATTCAGCCACTGCTTGCGCATTACAGCCGGCTGCATTACTCCATTGAATCCCATGCTGTTCTAATGCAGCAATATCCAAATGATCTGTGCCAATGGTGGCACTACCCACAAATTTAATCGAACTATTCTGTAGCAGTACTTCATTGACCTGAGTCACTGAACGTACCAACAGGCTATCGGCATCTTTGACATCATCTGCGCTTAAGGTTCGCCCTGCACGATGTTGAATATCACCAAATTCGGAAAAGAAATAATCGGTAAATGCCAGATTTTCATCTGCGACAATTTTCATAATGAGATCCATATGATGCTTGGACGTATGATAGCGCGTTGACGCCTCTGACTCTATATTTGGCCGATACGTCCATTTTTCAAGATTTTATGAATTAAGTTCAGGACTGAAGAATTTAATATTCAAGATCTGCAGCCTAAAAAGAAAAACCCCAATCTTTCGACTGGGGTTTTTAAAATTTGGCGGAAGCGGTGAGATTCGAACTCACGGAGGACTCACACCCTCGTCGGTTTTCAAGACCGGTGCATTAAACCGCTCTGCCACGCTTCCTTGGCCGCCATCATATAAATAAATTAGATTTTTGGCAATAAAATTTAGCGAAACTTCTATAAAAAGCAGCTTATTCAGCTAAAAATCATCCGAAATCAAAGCCAATCTGAGTATTTTCATTCAAAGATTTTAGTATTGCAATGATCTTGAGTTGAATTTAACTCAGTAGAGAATGATGAGAGAAATAATCACATTCAGCATCAAGTAGATCAACAACTGAAAAAATATTGAGACATAAAAAAACCCAGTCAAATTGACTGGGTTTTTAAAATTTGGCGGAAGCGGTGAGATTCGAACTCACGGAGGACTCACACCCTCGTCGGTTTTCAAGACCGGTGCATTAAACCGCTCTGCCACGCTTCCATGGCCGACATGATATAAACAAAAATCACGCTTGGCAAATATTTTTATGCTTTCACTGCATCAACTGCACAAAATAAAATCAATTCCATTAATCTGCTGAATTTTCTGGCTTTTCATAACGAATTGAATTGATGAACCAGAGTTTCTTGCCGGAGGGGGTCAATACCTCGGCCTCCTCATCGACCTGCTTGCCTAATAATGCGCGTGCCATCGGTGAACTGATCGATATATGCTGCGGATGATGATCATAAATTTCATCTACACCGACAATGCGTAAAGTTTTTTGTTCACCTTCTTCATTTTCAATGTCCACCCAGGCACCAAAATAAACTTTTCCTTCCTGCTCCGGGGAAAAATCGATGATTTTCAGTTCTTCGAGGCGCTTGCCGAGATACCTGACCCGTCGATCAATTTTACGCAAAATTTGCTTGTTATATTGGTAGTCTGCGTTTTCAGAACGGTCGCCGAGACTGGCTGCCCAGTTCACTTTTTTGGTAATTTCAGGACGTTCTTCATGCCAGAGATTCTTAAGTTCTGCCACCAATTTATCGTGTCCAGCACGGGTGATTAAGTTGGATTTCATACGTCTTGCTGATCAAATTTTCAGTGTTTTAACTTACAAACAGCTTATTTTATTTACCACTTTAACACAATGGTAAAATTCCAAAAAAATTAACTTTATATTTCAATATCTTAAAATTATTTTTAAAAATAATTTGTGTACAAAATTTGACAATCGTTTTTCAGATCATTAATATGCCACCAACTTCCGGAAATGCTTACTTTTTAATCTATGTAGTTTTTCTACATAATTATCTTTAAATCTCTTGTCATTTTGAATGACGTCATGACTGCCCAACCCTTATTGAATTTATCAAACTGTTAAAATTTCTGGCTTTGTTGGCTGTGATTTTTAGGGCATAAATTACTTGTAGCGGAGACAACATGCACAGTAGTTCATCCACTGGGTCGAGGCTTTGCCTAAGATCTGTAATTTCTTCTCTCCCTTTGAAAGCACTTGTACTGAGCACTGCATTTATTCCCCTACACAGTATCAATGCAAGTAAGACCACACTTCAGTTTGATCATGTGGTCAATAGTAATAAGTTGACCGTAGTTGCGGTTGAAAATCCGACCACCGTATTTCAGGATGGACAACATCTGCATGGCTTCGGTTATGATCTGGTTCGTAACTATGCTAACAATCTGAATGTAAAACTCGATTTTAAAATCGTTCCTGATAATCAGACTGCCCTACAGTGGGTTGCTCAGGGTAAAGCCAATCTGGCTATGACGACTACTGATATACGCACCATTGAAAACAAGCGTTTGACATCGTTCTCGGCCACTTGTGGCGATGAATCAATTCTGTCGAGTAATGGCTTGAATACCAATTTAAATCTGGTGTTTAAATCTGCTACAGATCCTTTGAGCCAGACGGCCAGTGCTTTTGTCTGCAAAGGCAAACAAAGTGGTGCCATTAAGCAGCTTGCTTCATTTTATAATCAGAATGTCGTGAAAGAGGAATCTTGGACCACCATTCAACGTGATTTGAACAACCGTCTGCCGATCTATGAAGCGAGTTTTAAACAGACAGCGCAGCAGTATGACCTGGATTGGCATTTACTGGCGGCCATTGGTTATCAGGAATCTTATCTGAAACCGAATTCAGTTTCTCCGACGGGTGTGCGTGGTTTGATGATGCTGACCAACAGTACAGCAAAAGCCATGGGCGTGAGTAACCGTACCGATCCTACTCAAAGCATTCAGGGTGGTGCCAAGTATTATGATCAAATGCTTAGTCGCTATGATCATATTCCTTTTCCAGATCGGAACTGGTTTGCACTGGTAGCTTATAATATGGGCCCAGGTGCAGTGAATCAGTTGCAAAAGCGCATTCAGTCGCAAGGCAAGAACCCGAATAACTGGGTGAACTTATATGCCTATCTGGATCAGAATAAAGCCAATAATGGTCGCTACCGTCAAGCGGTACAATATGTGACCCGCATTCGTGCTTATTTGGAACATATCAAGACCACACCACAATTGGTGAATATCTAAGCTAAAACCTTAGCATTAATCAAAATGACATAAAAAAAGCTTACCTCAGGGTAAGCTTTTTTCGTCTTTATTCAGGCTAATGTCTTAGTAGAATTAAGCCGTGGTATTTTCAAGTACTTTCTTGAACAAATCTTTTTGTTCCTGACTTGGTTTTGCAGTCTGAAGTGCCATCAATTGTGACATATCACCCTGTACTTTGATTTTACCTGTCATAAATGCCTGCATCGCAGCAGCCATATCAAACTCTAGGAAAACTTTACGTAGAGTTTCGCCATCCATATTCAGCGTAGTTTTGGCATTTGAAGACAAACCTTTTTTGATTGCCCCACCATCTAAAGATAGTTCAGTATTACCTGTAGTGTCCGCTACAACCAAATTAATCGCAAGGTTCGCCAAAGCTGGTGGCAAATTCAAATCGCCAGCTTGCGCAGTTAGAGTTTCTACAGTTGAAAACCAATCATCAGTTAAAAAAGCAGGCATGATCTTTCCTCAAATTATTTGTTCATTTGTGTCGACTATCCAGACGACATCATGTTGAAGCTATTATGCTTGTGCTTTGTTATATCATGATCATTAGCGCAAAGGCTAACGAATTTTGTACGCGCCGTTCAATTTTTGTAGTTCTATTTTTATTTATGTTTATAAGCAGACATCAACCCGCAGGCTGATGTCTACACGTTCTAAAATTAGTCTGCAGCAAAGCCCAGATTGACCATATTGATCCGACGGTTCTCGCCTTCCACAGCTTCTTCAGTTGAATCACCGCCTTTGAAGTCGAATTCACGCTGACTGTCCAGCACTTCAAAATCAAATAATTCACGATCGACCAGCTGCGATGGCGAAACATTTTGCAATGCGCCAAAAATGCTGTGCAGACGTTTTGGATGTGCTTTATCCCAATCACGTAACATGTCATTGATAATTGCGCGCTGCAGGTTGTCCTGAGAGCCACATAAATTACATGGAATAATTGGAAATTGACGCATTTCTGCATATTTGATGATGTCTTTTTCTTCCACATAGGCCAGTGGGCGAATCAGAATGTTCTTTTTGTCTGAAGACAACAGTTTTGGTGGCATAGCTTTCAAGCTGCCGCCATGGAACAGGTTCAGGAAGAAAGTCGCCAGGATATCATCACGATGATGGCCTAAGGCAACCTTGGTCGCACCAATTTCCTGCGCAAAACCGTATAAAGAACCACGACGCAAACGCGAACAGACTGCACAGTAGGTTTTACCTTCAGGCGTCAACTTTTTGGTGATGCTGTAGGTGTCTTTTTCCAAAATGTAATACGGAATGTTATTTTCTTCTAAATAACGAGGTAATACATCTTCCGGGAAGCCTGGCTGTTTCTGGTCCAGATTCACAGCCACTACATCGAAGTTGATCGGTGCGATACGCTTGAACTGTAACAAGATATCCAACAGGGTATAACTGTCTTTACCACCAGAAATACACACCATGACCTTATCGCCTTCTTCAATCATCTTGAAGTCACGAATGGCATGTCCGACCTGGCGGCGAAGCTTCTTCAACAAACGGTAGTAGGCTGAGCTTGTTGGCAGTTCAGGTTTGAAATTAAATCCTTGTTCGGACTCAACTGGCGAGTACATAGACGAGATTAACCCATAAAAAAAATACCGCGCAATTTTAGCCGATTCGGACCGCTATCGCATCAAAAGAATTTATTTTCATGAAAATGTCTTATTAGTTTCATTTTCATGTTTTATTTAGATTGATATATTGAACGATTGCATTCATTTTTTAGTCAAGATGCTTATCTTTTGGACTTTTCCACAGTTGTCCACAAAAGCTGTGGATAACTTTGTGGATTGAAACAGACTTGACAACTTGTCCGGCTCAAAAGATAAGGCTTTTCTTTGAATTGATCATTTTTTGATCAATTTAATTATTAATAAAAATCAAATAGTTAACCCTGTCAAGCCTAAGGTTTTAAATTAAATCATATTTTTTTTTCTATCGCTAAAATGTAAAAAATGACTTGCATTTACAAACTCGTTTATAAATGCAGCGCACAAGTCTTTTCATTCCGTAATTTTTTGTTAAACTCTTTATTAAATTTTTCTCGCTTGTGTTTACTTAATATAAACAATGAAAATAAATGTGCATGTTTTGGGGCGTTATGGGATCAGTGGTTTGCTATTGGCAAGCTGTTGTCATTTTGCTTATGCTGGTCAAACGATCTATCAATTACGCGACAGTAATGGCAGTACTTTATTGACCAATAAGAAAAGTCGCTATAATCACCTGCAGGTAGAAAAGAAAACTTATTATCCCGACAGCAATATTCATAGTTATAGTAACTGGGGCTCGAGTGAAGCTTCCGTGTTACCTAGCTATAGTAAAAATAAAAATGCCTATGACTCGATCATCCGTCAGGCCGCACAAACCTATGGCGTGTCTGAAGGCTTGATTAAAGCTGTGATGCATACCGAATCCGGTTTTAATGTACAGGCACGCTCTCCAGTCGGTGCACAGGGCTTAATGCAACTCATGCCGGCGACTGCCCGTCGTTTTAATGTCAGCAACGCTTATGACCCGCAGCAGAATATTATGGCAGGTGCCAAATATCTGGCCTGGTTATTGAAACGTTTTAATGGCAACACCACCTTGGCACTGGCAGGCTATAATGCCGGTGAAGGTAATGTTGCCAAATATAAGGGTGTGCCACCGTTTCGTGAAACTCAGGACTATGTCCGTCGTGTCAGCAGCCGTTATCAGAACCTATATGCTCAAGGTCTAGGTAATCATAGTGCTGCCTATACAGCATCTTCTGATACTGGCCGTGTGATTGCCAGTTCTGACAATTATTCGACTGGAACCACCACAGCTTCCAATATTCAGGCTGCCAAGTATCAGCGTCAGATCATTGCTCAAGCGGATGGCAGTTTCACCGATGCACCGGCAGGCTCTTATGCCACCGCCAATGCGTCAGCATCTGCAAAAATATATTTAAGTGAATAATTCCTAAACAGCTTTCTTTTTAAAGACCTATGTTTTTATTTGTACAAAAAATATCCTGTGTTTTTTGTAGCCAAATGCTATTTTTTCCTTGAATTCTTCTCGATTTCACCGCATATTGATTTCAATGATTTACATTTAATAATCAGATTATTTTTCTGTAATAAGAGGATTTCTCAATGATGCGGATTGGTTTGTTCTTGCTAACCAACCTCGCGGTACTGGTTGTAGCTGGCATTATCTTGTCACTCTTCGGTGTCGGTAGTTACCATGGCGCAGGTGGCTTGAATCTAGGCAACCTGTTGGTCATCTGTTTTGTGTTCGGTATGGTCGGCTCAATGATTTCCCTGTTCATGTCTAAATGGATGGCGAAAAAGACCACGGGTACTGAACTGATTGACCCGAATGCACCTCGTAACCAAGCTGAAGCCTGGTTGCTCCAAGAAGTTGCACAACTTTCTCAGCGTGCGGGCATTAAAATGCCGGAAGTGGGTATTTTCCCTTCTTACCAGTCGAATGCCTTTGCCACTGGCTGGAACAAAAACGATGCTCTCGTTGCGGTATCAACCGGCTTGCTTGAGCGTATGAACAAAGACGAACTTCGTGCAGTATTGGCGCATGAGATTGGTCACGTTGCCAATGGTGACATGGTCACTCTGGCACTGATCCAAGGTGTTGTGAACGCCTTCGTGATGTTCTTCGCACGTGTCGCGGGTGATTTTATTGACCGCAATGTCTTTGGTCGTGAAGAAGGTGAAGCTCCGGGTATTGCCTATTTCGTAATTACCATTGTGCTGGATATCGTGTTCGGTATCTTGGCGTCGTCGATTGTGATGTGGTTCTCTCGTCACCGTGAATACCGTGCTGATGAAGCAGGCGCACGTCTGGCAGGTAAACAAGCTATGATTTCAGCATTACTGCGCTTACAGGCAGAATCTGAAATGCCAGATGCCATGCCGAAAGAAATGAAAGCATTTGCGATTTCTGCGGGTAAAAAAGAAGGCTTTAGCCTTGCTGCATTGTTCCAGACACATCCAAGCATCGAACAGCGTGTCGCTGCATTGCAACAACTTGATTGTGCTTAAGTAAAACTTTAGTTTTGATTCAAAAAAAGCCTGCTATTGCAGGCTTTTTTATTGGATTTAATTATTCTTTAGCTGACCTATCATTGGCTGAACCATTGATACAGCGCCACAGCACCCCACCCGATCGCGATAACAAATAAAATCAGGAATAAAGTGCCTAAAATATCGGGGATGTGAATCCAGATCCAGGCCACCACGGGATTGCGCCAGAATGCAGATTGCTGTTGTTTGCGCTCCAGACTTTCATGCAAAAATGGATGCACCACATGCCGGTCACTGCTAATCTGATATTCCTCACGAATATGCAAGTGTACGACATCGAGTGCCTTGCGACTGGGCCGGATAAAAATATCAAAGACCGTGCCCGCCACCGGAATAAATCCTACTACCGCATCGATCGCCGCCATCTTCATCACTGGATTGAGTTTGGCACTCGGCACCCCGATCTGTTTGGCCTTATGAATGGCATAACAGGTCAATACAAAACCGGCAATATCTCCCGCAACCGGAATCGTACTTAAAGCCGCGTCTGCCCCTACTCCTTGCTTGGTAAACGGAATACGCACCACGGAGTCCATCATATTGGCAAACTTGGCCAGATCACGTTCCAGACGTATCACCTCTTGTTGGCTTAGTTTTGGTTTTTGTCCAGGCTCAGGCATAGGTTATTCCAGAAATGATGCTGATTTTCTTGAGCATAAAGTATTTTTTCTACGCTGATGTATCAATCTGTGAATTAAAACAATAATTTGGAAGCAACGAATAAATACAGAATCACACCGGTAGCATCGCAGATAGAAGTCACCAACGGCGCCGAAGCACTGGCAGGATCAAGTTTGAGTTTATTTAAAATAAAAGGCAGACTCATGCCGATCAGGCAGCCCATCAATACAATCCCGAGCATACTGATGGCCAGCACCACAGCGACCATAATATCTCCCCGAATATAACCCAGAATGGATACCGCAATCGCCATAGTGCCGCCTAGGCACAGCGCCACCAGCGATTCGCGACTGAGCAGGTTAAACCAGTCCTTGAACTCGACATCGCCTGTGGCCAAGGCACGCACCATCAAGGTGGCTGATTGCGAACCGGCATTCCCGCCACTCCCCACCAAAAGCGGCAAGAAAAATACCAGCACGATATGTGCGGCAATGATCTCTTCAAAGTGTGCAATGCCGACTCCAGAGAGCAGACTGCCAAAAACCAGAATGACCAACCAAAAGACCCGCTTCTGATACAGGGTCAAAATCGGGGCAGTTTTCAGACTCAGCTCAGTCAACGGCGTCACTGCACCCGACTTTAAAATATCTTCAGTGGTTTCGGCTTCGACAATGTCCATAGCATCGTCATAGGTGACAATTCCTAAGAGTTTTTGCTGCGCATCAACCACTGGTAAGGCAATAAAATCATAATATGCCAAGGCTCGAGCTACAATTTCCTGATCATCTGTTACCTGAGCAGAAATGACGTCACGCTGCATCACTTTGGCAATGCTCAGCTCAGGTAAGGCCTGTATGATCTGCCTTAAGGAAATCACACCGATCAGCCGTTTTTCTGCATCGACAATATAAATCAGATACAGGGTTTCCTGCCCGGCGGCCACCACACGTAAAGCCTGTATCGCTTCATCCATGGTTAAATCAGGTGAGAGCGTCACAAAACTTGAGCTCATCATGGCACCCGCTGTACCTTCCGGATAGATGGCCAGATCTTTGAGTGTCTGCTGGGATTCTTCAGATAATGCGCCCATCAATTGCAGCTGTAGCGGCGGCGAAAACTGCTTATAAATATCGACAAAATCATCAGAGGGCATTGCGTCCAGAATGGGAACAAGTTCTGAAATAGATAAGTGCTGTGCCACGTTTAACTGCTGCCCTAGGGGCATAAAAACATAGACCAAGCTCGGTTCACTCAGTTCCCTTAAAATTCGGGCCTGTTGCAGAGCATCTAAATGACTTAAAATGCGCGCCTGATCGGCGACATTCAGCTGACTAAGTAAGCCTACAGCGATGTCGTGATTTTCAGAATGTAATTGTTGTTGGATATGCTGGATTTTTTCTGAAATTGTCGGCATAAGCAGCTCATTATAAAAGTCTGGCATTCAAGAGATGTTTATCCTGATCCCTATGTATGCTAATTTTTTCATGTGAATAATTTTAATGATCATGCTGCAATATGACGATATTTTTTGTATAAATCAATTCCTCGATATTTAGCCAGAAAAAAGCCTGACTGAGTCAGGCTTGTTCACTTTCTAAAGATGGATGCTCTATCACCACTGATTTAGAAACCGTTTTTTTAACCATCAGACCACGGATCAATACATACATAAAGGGAATAAACAGCAGTACCAGTACAGTGGCAAATAGCACCCCACCAAAAACACTACTGCCAATCTCCTGCCGGCTGATTGCACTGACACCGGTGGCAAACATCAAAGGCAGTACGCCCGCTGCAAATGCAATGGAAGTCATGACAATAGGACGCAAGCGTAAGCCCGCAGCCATTATCGCGGCCTGAACCGAAGTATGACCTGCCCGCTCTGCTTGTGCAGCAAACTCTACAATCAAAATTGCATTTTTACAGGACAGACCGATAGTCGTCAGCAAGGCGATATGAAAGTAAATATCGTTCGCAAAACCAAACCAGACACAGAACAGAATACTTCCTCCCACGCCCAGAGGAATCGCGGTCAACACCACAGCAGGAATCGTCCAGCTTTCATAGAGTGCCGTTAAACATAAGAAAATAAAGGCAATCGAAATTAGATACAAGAAAATAGCTTGCCCACTGCTACGTTTTTCTTCTAATGCGGCTCCACTCCAGGCCAAATTTACTCCGTCTTGTTCATCGACTAAAGCTTCGACATCTTGCATGGTTTGACTCGAAAATTGATCTTTGGGAATACCTGCATATACAGGCACGGCGTTATAGCCCATATAACGGTTGATACTATTCGGTCCACCTTGCCAATTCAGCGTAGTAAATTGATTAAACGATAACATTTCGTCTTTGCTATTACGGACATGCCAATGTGCCAAATCTTCAGGTTTAGAACGGAACTCCGCCTCGCCTTGCATGATGACCCGTTTGATTTGTCCACGATCAATAAAGTCGTTGATATAAGTACCACTCCAAGCCGCAGCCAACGTACTGTTAAAACTTTGCTGAGGTACGGCATATTTGAGTAAACGTTCTATATCAAGTTTAATATTCAGCTCGGCACTATCTTTGGGTACATCAAGTTGTAAATATTCAATCGATGATTTTGCTTTGGCACGGGTTTCAATCTCAGAGAAGGATTGCTGTAAAAACTCGCTACCCCGTGAATCTAGATCTTGTAACCAAAAGTCGACCACACGTCCATTATTTGACATAGAAGGTGCCATAAAGAAAATCTGGGCATTGGCATGATTGGCAAAGTGCTTTTGTGCACGATCTACAATGGCAAAGACGGTATCTTTAGGATTTTTACGCGCTGTCCAGTCCTTTAATACGACAAAGAGCTGACCACGATAAGGCCCAACCCCAACATTGTTTCCGCTATACCAAATCCCAATGCTTTGGATGCGCTCAGATTCATGCTGCATTAAATAGTCTTGGACTTCACGCCCAACTTTTTCTATCTCAGAACGTGGTGCATTGCCCGGCATCACAATTTGACCCATGACAAAGCCCATATCTTCTGTTGGCATCAGCCCTTCGGGCAAGGTTTTATAAAGCCAGCCAAAGCCTAAAACACATATACTAAATACAGCCAACATCGTCATTTTAAACTGCATGCTACGTGCAGAAAGCTTTTGGTAATGCATGGTGAGCTTATCCATGCCACGATTAAAACGCTGTGCCCATTTTGGTTGATGTGGTTGACGCTTTAGCAGTTGCGCTGCAAATGTAGGGGTGATGATAAGTGCCACCAATAAAGAAAGTAGCATTGCCACGACCAACATGATGGAAAACTGACGATAGATGACCCCTGTCATACTGCCAAAAAATGCCATGGGAATAAATACAGCAGTTAAGACCAGAGTAATCCCGATCAATGCACCGCTAATTTCCTTCATTGACTTTAAAGCTGCAGCCTGAGCATCCAAATGTTCTTCATGCATCAAACGTTCAATGTTTTCCACGACCACAATGGCATCATCGACCAACAGGCCAATCGCCAAAATCAGGGCAAACAAGGTAAAACTGTTTAAGCTCATTCCCAATACATACAGCACCGCAAATGTGGCTAAAACTACAATCGGAATCGTGACTGCAGGAATAATAGTGGCACGCCAGTTTTGCAGGAAGATAAACATCACCAAGACTACCAGTACCATCGCTTCAACCAGAGTTTTCGCGACTTGTTCAATTGAACTGGTAATAAATGGGGTTTTGTCCATGGTCATACGTAATTGATAATGTGCAGGCAAATTGGCTTGGGCATTTTTCAATACCGTTTGCATCTGCTCTGAAACCGCAATCGCATTACTCCGTGGCGCCAATTGAATCGATAATGCAGCGGATAAATGACCGTTGGTATAATTTAAATGGTTATAACTTTCTGCCCCTAACTCAACACGTGCGACATCTTTCAAGTACAGTACTGAACCTGAATCTGTTGTTTTCACAATAATTTTTTCAAATTCATCAATGCTACTTAAACGTGATCCTGCACTGACCTTGGCATTCATGTATTGATCTTGTGCTGTCGGTAATCCACCAATAGAACCTGACACAAGTGGTGCATTTTGTGCCTCGACTGCATTGCGAATATCACTCGGCATCAGATTAAATTGGCGTAGTTTATGTGGATTGAGCCAAATGCGCATCGCATAGCCTGCGCCATAAAGCTCCACCTCACCCATTCCGTCAATACGCGAAAAACGCGGTTCGACATGCACCATTAAATAGTCAGCAAGCTCTGTCGGTGTCGCCTTCCCTGATTCATCATATAAACTCAGTAATGCAAATTGATCATAACCTTGTTTATAAACAGCCACTCCATTTTGCTGGGTTTCTTCAGGCAATCGACTTAGCACACCATTGACTGCATTTTGCACTTGCAACAGTGCCTGATCGAGATCTACTCCTTGCTCAAACGACAGGGTCAGATTTGCACGCCCCACGCTACTGTTGGACTGAAAGCTTTCCAAACCTTCAATGCCTTTTACCGCTTGTTCTAAAATTTGTGTGACCGATTGCTCAACGGTTTCCGCAGATGCACCACGATACCCCGCAGAAACACCTAACGCAGGTGCATCCATATTCGGCATATGCTCAATAGGAATTTTTTGCAGTGCAAAAATTCCTAACACCATCATGATAATGGCGATCACAGTTGCAAATTTAGGTCGATAAATAAAAAAGCGTGACAACATGAATAAAAATCCCCATCAGATGCATTCTCACGACGCATTCTTGTATGAATAGATGATTTCTATAGCAATTTTCACACCATGCTGAAAACGCAACCAGTCATTGGACGAGTTTTGGCGATAAAAAAATCCCCGTATAAACGGGGATTTTTCAGCTCTAGAGTTTTCCTTTATTTTAAGCACGCGATTTTTTGATGATGAGTCGACGAATTAAAACATACATAAATGGAATAAAAATCAGCACCAGCAATGTTCCAAAAATGACACCACCAAATACACTCACGCCAATTTCCTGACGACTCACCGCACCAGCGCCTGTAGCAAAGACCAGCGGTAAAATCCCTGCGCCAAAGGCCAAAGAAGTCATCAAAATTGGACGTAGACGTAAAGATGCACCTTCTAGTGCGGCTTCTACTACCGATTTACCTTGTTGCTGCGCTAATGAAGCAAATTCCACAATCAGAATGGCATTCTTACAGGACAGACCAATGGTAGTCAGCAAGGCAATCTGGAAATAGATATCATTCGGGAAACCAGCCAGATAACTGAAAATAATATTGCCGCCAATCCCGAGTGGAATAGCTGACATCACGGCGGTTGGAATGCTCCAGCTTTCATATAAAGCCGCCAGACAAAGAAAAATAAAACCAATTGAAATCAGATACAGCCAGATCGCCTGATTATTGGACTGTTTTTCCTCGAAAGAAAGACCGCTCCAGACCACATCCACCCCTTCCTGCTCGGCAATTAAAGCTTCCACATCTTGCATGGCCTGGCCGGAACTGCTGTCTTTGGCCCGATCGGCTTCCATTTGCAATGCGGTATACCCCATAAAGCGGTTGACCACTTCAGGACCACCACTCCAGCCCACTTGCGAGAAGTTACTGAAAGGCACCATCTGATTTTGGTCATTTCGTACATGCCACTGTGCCAGATCTTCCGGCTTAGAGCGGAATTCAGCATCACCCTGCATAATCACCCGTTTAATCCGACCACGATCAATAAAGTCATTGATATAACTGCCGCCCCAAGCACTGGATAAAGTACTGTTGATTGCCGATTGAGTCAGGCCGTTGGCCATGGCCTGTTTTTGATCAATATTGACACGTAGTTCTGCTTTGTCAGGATTAGAACGTTTACCCAGATTTTCAAAGCTTGTATAGTTGCCCGCCCGAGCTTCCAGCGCTTTAAATTGCTGTTCCAGATATTGCCGGCCATTGCCATTGATATCTCGAATCCAGAAATCCAGACCATCGGTTTGTCCCAGACCATTGACTGAAGCTGGCATGGACACATTAATTTGTGCATTGCGATTACTTTGAAAATGCTTCAAGGCCCGTTCACGAATCGCTTGTGCAGTATTGTCCTGACCGGAACGCTCATCCCAATGTTTCAACGCTACAAAACCGGTCGCAAGGTTCTGACCAGTTCCAGAGAAATTTCGCCCATAACGGATCATCACCAGATTGACATTAGCTTGTTCCTGATCCAGAAAATACTTACGGACTTCTTCACCGATATGAATGGTATTTTTCATCGGAGCGCCTTCCTGCAATTTGATTTGCAAGCTTAAGATCCCCTGATCCTCACTCGGCAAGAAACTGGTCGGCAAAGCACGATAGAACAGCGCAAACACACCGATCAATCCAGCAAACAATAGTAGACAAATCGCCTGACGCTGAATCGTGAGTTTAGACAAATTCAGATAACGATGTTTTAAATGATCCAGTTTCTGGTTAAACCAGGATGCCCATTTTGCCGGTTTAGGATTCGGTTTTAGAATAAGCGCGCACAATGCTGGGGTTAGAATCAATGCCACCATTAAGGACAGCGACATGGCCGCAACCAAAGTGATAGAAAATTGGCGATAGATCACGCCAGTCGAACCACCAAAGAAAGCCATCGGAATAAAGACTGCGGTCAAAACCAAAGTAATCCCGATCAGTGCTCCACTAATTTCCTGCATGGATTCCAGGGCCGCGTCCTTGGCAGACAGTTGCTTTTCATGCATCAACCGTTCGACGTTTTCCACCACAACAATCGCATCATCCACCAACAGGCCGATCGCCAGAACCAGCGCAAATAAGGTTAAGGTGTTGATACTCATACCCAGTGCATACAGCACCGCCATCGTACCCAAAATCACCACTGGAACAGTCACGGTAGGAATCAAAGTGGCACGCCAGTTCTGCAAGAAAATGAACATCACAATGATGACCAAGATCACGGCTTCGATCAGGGTTTTGATCACTTCTTTAATTGATTCTTGTACAAAAGGCGTATTGTCACGTGGGTAAGCAATTTTATAGCCTTCAGGCAATTGCTGGGAAATACGGGCAATTTCAGCCTTAATCAGATTAGAGGTGGCAATGGCATTGGCCCCTGAGGCCAGTGAAATACCCAGACCTGCTGATGGATAACCATTATTGGTACTATAAGACTGATAATTTTCAGCACCCAGTTCTACCCGCGCAATATCTTTCAAATAAATAAAGCTGCCGGCACGATCCGATTTGACAATAATATTCTGGAATTCTTCTACAGTTTTTAGCCGTGAACCCGAAGTAACTTTGGCATTCAGGTATTGCTCGTCTATGGCTGGAAGATCACCAATCGCACCAGCAGCGACCTGAGTATTCTGGGCTTCAATCGCAGCACGCACATCACTTGGCATCAGGTTATATTGTTTTAATTTTGCCGGATTCAGCCAGATCCGCATCGCATATTGTGAACCAAAAACATCCACCTCACCAATGCCTTCAATCCGGGAAATGTCCTGTTCCAGATGGGTCATCAGATAGTCGGAAAGTTCAATATTGTTGCTGCGCCCAGACTCATCATACAGGCTGATCACCATATGGGTATCACCGAGCGATTTAAAGACATTAACGCCTTGGCGTTGTACATCTTCCGGTAATCGGTTTAGTACCCCATTAATCGCATTTTGTACCTGAACCTGTGCAGTATCTGGGTTGGTGCCATTTTCAAAGCTAATACTGACCCGGCTGCGCCCTGAAGAATCACTACTCGAACTGAAATACAGCAGATGATCAATGCCTTTGATTTGCTGTTCCAGCACTTGAGTCACACTTTCTTCCACAGTTTCTGCAGAAGCACCGCTATAAGTTGCTGCCACCGTTATCCTTGGCGGGGCAATGTCCGGATAACGTTCCACTGGCAGGTTCATCACTGCGAACAAGCCGATTGCCATGACAACAATCGCCAGTACCCCAGCGAAGATCGGGCGGTGGATAAAAAATTTAGACAGCATAAGTCCGGGTCACTTTTAATTAAATAGGGGTAAATTGATGCAGAACATAAGCATGCTATATCCAAATATTCAGTGACATAGCACTAGAATGCAAGAATTAAACACATAAAAACTGCGATAAAAACCAATCATGGAGAAATTATGGATAATCCCTCTTGAGCATATTCTTGAGATTGCTCTTCCCTATTTATTAATAGCATTTTTCCAAACAAAAAACCCTGCATCTGCAGGGTTTTTTGGTGAATCAATTGAGCGGATTAAGCGCTGAACTGGTTCATTGTGTTTTTAGAATCATCACCAGCTTTCAATGCATTGTCACCAGCGAAGATTTCTTTGTGGTCATCACCGATGTCAGAACCAGCCATTGCTTGGTGTTTAACACATGCGATACCGCCGCGGATTTCTTTACGTTGTACGCCAGCAACATAAGCCAACATACCTTCAGTACCGAAGTAACCTTGAGCAAGCTCATGAGTAGAAAGTGCAGCTGTGTGGTAAGTCGGAAGTGTGATCAAGTGATGGAACACACCCGCTTCACGAGCAGCGTCAGCTTGGAATGTACGAACTTTTTCGTCAGCTTCAGCAGCCAGTTCAGTTGCATCGTACTCAGCGCTCATTAACTTAGCACGGTCGTAAGCAGAAACGTCTTTACCTTCAGCAACCCAACGGTCATACGCTTGTTGACGGAAGTTTAAAGTCCAGTTGAACGAAGGCGAGTTGTTATAAACAAGTTTCGCATTTGGAACTGTTTCACGTACACGGTTAACCATGTGAGCGATTTCAGCAACGTTAGGCGTCGCAGTTTCGATCCAAAGCAAGTCAGCACCGTTTTGTAGGCTAGTTACACAGTCAAGTACAACGCGGTCGATTTGCGTGCCTTCACGGAACTGGTATAGACCAGAAGCAAGACGTTTAGGACGGTGAAGTTTACCATCACGCTTGATCAGAATTTCGTCTTCTTGAGCTTCTGAAATGTCGATTTCAGTTGTGTCTAAGTAGCTAATGTATTGAGAAGCGATGTCGCCTGGCTCTTTAACCACTGGGATTTTTTGAGTCAAGTCAGCGCCTTCAGAGTCAGTACGTGCAACGATGATACCGTCATCAAGACCCATTTCTAGGAATGCATAGCGAAGAGCGTGGATTTTCGCGATGAAGTCTTCGTGTGGAACTGTTACTTTACCAGCTTGGTGACCACATTGTTTCGCATCAGAAACCTGGTTTTCGATTTGTAGTGCACAAGCACCCGCTTCGATCATTTTCTTAGCAAGTAAGTAAGTCGCTTCTTCGTTACCGAAACCAGCGTCGATGTCCGCAATAATTGGCACAACGTGAGTTTGGAAGTTGTCGATTTGTGAAGTGATTTCAGCTGCTTTAGCAGTGTCGCCCGCTTCTTGTGCTTTTTTAAGTGCACGGAACAAGTCGTTTAATTCTTTCGCGTCAGCTTGACGTAAGAATGTGTAGATTTCTTCGATCAATGCAGGAACAGACGTTTTTTCGTGCATAGATTGGTCAGGAAGTGGACCGAATTCTGAACGAAGCGCTGCAACCATCCAACCAGAAAGGTAGATGTAGCGACGTTCAGTTGTACCGAAGTATTTTTTGTTCGCAATCATTTTTTGTTGCGCGATGAAACCGTGCCAGCAACCTAATGATTGAGTGTATTTGCTAGAGTCTGCATCATAAGCAGCCATATCACGACGCATAATTGCCGCTGTATATTTCGCAATGTCTAAACCAGTTTTGAAACGGTTTTGAAGTTGCATACGCGCAGCATCTTCAGGACTGATGTCTGCCCAAGTGTTACCGAATTTCGCTTTTAATTCGCGGATTGCATCAATCGCTGTTTGGTATGTAGTCATGATATATTCCTGTAATAATATTAGGATTTTTCTGCAACGAACCGCTCAAATCACACCCTCAATGACTTGTTCAGATTTTCGACGATCCGTTGGGATAGCTAAAGATTAGTGGGCTTATGAAAATTAATCCAATAGTCTGCAAGAATCTTCAGTATTTATTTAAAAAATGAGTAGATCAAAGTCTTATTACAATCTTGATAGATTAAATTAAGATTATGTTTTATATATATTTATTTAAAAATAAAAATGGATAAAATTTCCACGTGTTGCTTAAAAATAATTCATTAGACTTAAGTCTGGATATGGGGTTTATGCCCTTTTATCTTTAAAAAATACTGATCTTTGATGATTTATTCAACTTGATGAATTCTCGATTTAGTGTACTTTTCACTCAAATACTGAACGTAAGAACAGCCTTTCTCATGTTCTTTTAAAGCGAAAAGATGGTTTTCATTTCCCTCTATAAAAAGGCTAAATGATATTCTATTTAACGTGCATCTTTTCTCTTATGTACACTTTGAATAATGGAGCTTAAGCCTGTGTTAATTTTGTAAACTTTATCAGTGAGCACATGGCTTTTTTTCATCGACGCTTTACACAAGGCCCGGCAATTATGGCATAATCTTCATAATTTCTTGTATTTATTCTCGGTATTTCTTTTATGAATCTGGAGCGGGTCGATCTCAATCTATTAATTTATCTTGATGTACTTCTTCGCGAAAAAAATGTCACACGTGCAGCAGAACAACTGGGCGTTACCCAGCCTGCCATGAGTAACATCTTACGCCGATTACGCAATTTATTTAATGATCCCCTCCTGATTCGTTCTTCTGAAGGCATGACACCCACTGAACGTGCCTTAGAATTGCAGCCCCGCATTCGAGATGCGCTCGCTGATCTGTCGATGATCCTGGAACCACGTACCGAGTTCCGTCCTTATACCTCAAATCGTGTGTTCCGGATCATGACTTCGGATTATGCAGAAGCCACGCTGGTTCCGCGTCTGGTTAAAGCCCTACGTTCAGAAGCACCGAACGTGGTATTAGACTTCCTGACGCCAAGTGACGTGTCATATCGTGACATGGAACAAGGTAAGGTCGATCTAGCAATCAACCGTTTTAATGAAATTCCGCAAAGTTTTCATCAGGTTCTGGTCTGGCGTGACAGCTTTTCTTGCCTTTTAAATAACAAGCATCCTGCCGCAAGTAACTTAAACCTTAAAAGTTACCTGGATGCACAGCATATCTGGGTTTCTAAAACCGGTATGGGTGTTGGCTTCGGGGTAAATCCTGAAAAACAGGCCGGTTTAGGCTGGATCGATCAGGCTTTAGAACGTATTGGCCAGAAACGTAAAATCTCCGTCTTTACCCGTCACTATCAAATGCCGGGATTATTGGCTGCCAATGTAGATCTGATCGCAACACTGCCTTCACGCATCGCACGTCTGCAAGCCAAGAATCACAATTTAATTCTCAAAGACCCTCCGTTTTATATTCCTGAATTTGAATTAAAAATGGCATGGTGTCCTTTATTGCATCATCATCCTGCACATCGCTGGTTACGTCAGCTGATTTTATATGTCGCCCGCCAGATGATTGAAGAAGAAAACCGTGAATTCCTGAGCAATAATTCTCAATTTTCACATTATTAAACTCAAAATCTTCTAAATTCTTATTTTTTAAGATTATACTTCGAAGACTTGAGATGTCATTGTTACACCTCAAGTCTTTTTTTGTGTTAAAAATATCCCAAGATACTATTCATCCACAGGTGGATTTGTGAGCCTCTTACAAAATATTGTGATTATCTTAATACTCATCACGGGGGCCGGTTTTTTATCTTTAACTGAAATCGCCCTCGCTGGTGCCCGTAAAGTCAAACTCAAAATTCTGGCTGAGTCGGGTGATCATCGCGCTCAAAAAGTTTTAGATCTACAAGAAAATTCTGCAGACTTCTTTGCAGCCTCCCAAATTGGTTTAAATGCAGTTGCCATTCTTGGTGGTATTTTAGGTGAAGGTGCCTTCCGTCCTTATATTTATAATTTTGTTTCCCGCTTTTACCAAGGACCTTGGGCTGACAATATCAGCTTTGCGCTTTCCTTTACGGTCGTCACTTCATTATTTATTTTATTTGCAGACCTGATGCCGAAACGTCTGGCCATGATTGCGCCAGAAAAGATCGCAGTCTCAGTCATCGAGCCAATTCAGATTTTCATTAAAGTCTGCAAACCTTTAGCTTGGTTTATCAATGCGATTGCCAACATGCTGTTCCGTCTGTTTAAAGTAAATACTATTCGTGATGACAATATTACTTTTGATGATATTTCTGCAGTGATGGATGCCGGTGCACAGGCAGGCGTGCTCCAGAAACAGGAACACCATTTCATTGAAAACGTATTCGAGCTGGAAGAACGTAACGTGCCTTCGAGTATGACCACACGTGAAAATGTGGTGTTCTTCACCTTAAATGAACCGGAAGAAAGTATTCGGCAAAAGCTGGCGGAATACCCCTATTCCAAGTTTCTGGTATGTAGCAATGACATTGACAGTGTGATTGGCTATGTCGACGCCAAAGACATTCTGGTGCGTATTCTGAACAACCAGTCGCTGCTGCAACTCAATGAAAATACCATCCGTAATGTCCTGACTATTCCTGACACTTTGACCTTATCGGAAGTTCTGGACCGTTTCCGTTCCACCAAGGAAAAGTTTGCCGTCGTCATTAATGAATATGCGCTGGTCGTTGGCGTGATTACCCTTTCTGATATTATGATTACCGTGATGGGTGACTGGGTGACGCCTATTGAAGCCGATCAGCAAATTATTAAACGTGACAATAATTCCTGGCTGATTGAAGGCAGCACGCCGATTGAAGACATCAAGCATGCGCTTGAAATTGATGAAATGCCTGATGATGAGAACTATGAAACCATCGCTGGCTTCATGATGTATAAATTACGCAAGATTCCACGTCCTGCAGATGCCGTGATATTTGGTGCTTATAAGTTTGAAGTGGTGGATGTCGATCATTTTAAAATTGACCAGTTGCTGGTGACCCGCCTAATCGAAACCAATTCAGTTATTCAAGAAGAATCAGATTAATCTGGTTCTTCTTTTTAGCCCTCTATTCAAAAAATTATTCTAATAAAAAAATCCATAAGGTGAGTGATGAATATTTCTGCATTATTGGCATGTCTGTTTTTTTATTCAGCCCTTTATTTGTTTTACTTCTTCTTTGCCAAACAACAGAATCCCCTGCTTTTACTCGCAGCCATCATTCTGATGGTTTTAACAGTTTTCATTATTCCCTACCCGCATGAACGTCGCCGTCAAGGTTTCGACTCGACCTTGAGATTTGGAGAGTATTTTTATTGGCCATTAATCACGTGGTGGCGTTTATTTATTCTGCCCATCAGCTGGCTGATTGCACTGATATATCGTGATTAAAAAAGCACCTTTGGGTGCTTTTTTTTAGATCTAGTTATAGCTTAGATTTTTGCTAATAAAGCCTCAAGAACGGCTTGATAGTGAATCTGGATATCATCTTCTAAAATTTTGTAGGCATTATCGAATTGCACCATTGGCCAGCCTTCTTTCCAGAATGGGAAAATATTATGCAGGTCATGGGTGACAATGGCATCTTCACGCACAATTGCTTGGGCAATTTGTGACAGCACTTGCGCAGTTTCAGCGCCATCAATCGCCATATAATCAATACCGCGCGCTTTTAAAATACGGATTCGGTCTTTTTTATAACGGATTTTTTTGATTTGTGCTGCATTCAGACCCAAAGCCAAAGATACGGCTTCGACAAATTTGTCTTCAAATGACTGATTCAATGCTACTAAGGCTGCTTTATGCGCTTCCTGACGACCAGCTTTACCACCCTGACGAATTGCTGCTTGCGCCTCAGTATTTAGCTCATCCTTTTTCATACTTTGCAGGATGTCTAAAATTTCGATGTCGCTTAACGCCTGAGGAGATTGATCAGTCATAAACTGTCCTTAAAAAAATAAATCTTGAATCGGCTATTTTCGCATAATTCGTCGCTAAAAAACTAAAATCTTCATGATTAAAACAGTGCTACGTTCTGAAACTGCATTTCTTCTGCGATTTTGCGCAAAATCGACTATAGTGCTTCATCTATATATTAAATTAATCTCTGGATGATGCCCACTACGCAAGTGACTTTGTTGCTACAGCAACTTAAGCGCCAATATCCGACTGCATTTAAAGGAAATTACCTGTTTTACAGTCAGATTAAAATCCGTGGAATCTGGGGTAAAGCCAAGCTTTTAATTCCTTGGGCCTTGGCCGCCATGATTTTTGTTCCCATCAGTTTGATGTTAGGAGATTTCGTACAGCAATCTTTTGTGCAAATCAGCGAATTTCAGGCGCAGAGTTATGCCATGTTGGCCATTCTACTGTTCCTGATGTTGAGTCTCACCTTGATTCTGTACCAGATTCAGCATTCTTCTTATTCGCTGTATCAATTATTACGGCATACCCCAATCAAGATGGCTATTGTGATTCTGATGCAAGCCTTAAATCTGGTCTTTATACAAAGCAGTTTGCTGATGTGGAGCTTATTCTTCTTTGGCGTGAGCTTTGGTTTTGTGCGCTTTTATCGAGAAAATTTATTCAAGGAAAATAGTAAAAATACTGAGCACTATCAGCTACAACAATTACGTAAAATCTGTTTTTGGGCTTATAAACAAACCTGCCTGATCCGACTAAAATTACGTTTTTATTCAAGCCATGATCCTCGGTATGCCGAACTAAAACAGCAATTAAATCACTATGCCGGGTTATATACGCGGCTGCTGAAATATGAGCATCAATATTGTAAAACGATCAAGCATCTAGATGTCGACAGCTATCTGGATGAAAATTCATAGTTCTCTCTATCCTTTTTCATTGGCCATCTTAAAGATCTGCAAATATTGAATTTTAAAAAACGTTGATTTGCTGATTTTTAGAATAGAAGCCACGGAATTGCTTGAAAAGAAAGCAATCATTTCGGAATTTGCTTGCCAAGCTTTATTTCGTCCTCTATTATTGCGCACATGCCCGAGTGGTGAAATCGGTAGACACAGGGGATTTAAAATCCCCCGCCCACAAAGCGTGCCAGTTCGAGTCTGGCCTCGGGCACCATTTTAATATTTATTAAAATGGTGCAATAAAAAATCCAGCATTAGGCTGGTTTTTTTGTGCCTGAATTTTATTCTTTTAGCGCGAAATCCCCATGTCAGAATTAAAACACTTTGATCTCGCTACATTACAATTACGTCATCCAGACGCTTTTTTCCTTAAGCTGCGTTATAGCCGCTTTAAATTTAATGCCTTGCAAAATATCCAGTTTGTTATCGCGATTAATTTACTGTCCCTTCTGGTCTGTGTAGCCTGTAGTATCAGCTCCGTATTTCTAGAATATTATTTTTTTAAAAACGCCACAATTGCCTTTAATGTCACCTTAATTGTGCTGATGGCACTACTCTATCCCTATATTTGGTATGCACAATATCAGGCACAGTACAGCTCCAAAGCCTATAGTCAGCGTTTGCAAAATTGCCTCTATCTGCAAATTCCAATTTTTCTATGCTTATTGTTCAACCTCTATCTGATTCATTCGGATGTTTTGGTTATCATCAGCATGATCATTTTAGCGCTTTCCTCTTTTGGCGCTGTGACCTTGGAACCTTTATTTAAAAGTTCCTGTAGCGTAATTGATCAGATCAGGTTGCAGAAACTCCGGCAACTGGCTTTTTGGGCTTATCAACAGTCCAGATCCAAAACACCACAACAGATTCAGGGTCAGTCAAATCTGCAGGCTTATTACCAAAATCTTTATCAGCAATGTATGAATGAAGAGCAACTATTATTAGGCTCGATTCGCTTTAATAACTTTAAAGATTATTTCAACAGGCAATAAAAAACCCTGCAGCTGCAGGGTTTTCTTAAATCACCATTCACGATTGTTAATTAGCTCTTCCATTTCAATCTCGAACAGGCCGTGCTCTTGCACCACCATCATCATGGCTTCAGCAATATAATCAGCAGCAGTATCATCCAGAGATGAATCCAGATCTTCAAACTGAGGTTTCATGACATTAATATCAGCCACAGTCAGATTGGCAAGCTGATAAATCTCTTGATCTGACAAACCTGATTTAGCGACTTTTTGGGCAAAACGTTCAATGTGTTGCTTAATTTCAGCAACCAGAATATCGGGATAATACTCATCATCGAACATGGGGAGAAGTAAATCTGCAAACATTACAGGCACTCTAAAGGATGACTATCTAATCTAAGCGTGCCTATATAGCATATTGTTGCTTAAAAGCCAAACAACATTGCCAATGTAGGGATTTCCCAGCCTCGCTTTCTAAGCCATTTGCATGGCTTGCCAGACTTTAATCGCATCGGCTGTAGCCTTAACATCATGTGCCCGTACCATACATGCACCCTGCTGAATACTCAACAAATGCGCTGTTGCCGAACCTATTGCACGCTCTTGCGGTGCTGCACCATCTAGAACTGTCCCAATAAAGCGTTTACGAGATAAAGCAGACAAAATCGGATAGCCCATTTCTGTCAGTTTATAAAACTCTTGCAACAGCTTGAGATTTTGCTGGGCATTTTTAGCGAAACCAAAACCTGGATCAATCATGATATTTTCCGCTTTCACTCCCACATCCAAGGCATCCTGAACGCGTTGGGATAACTCACGAATCACATCAGCAGTGACATCTTCATATTGATCCAGATTGTTCATGGTGGTCGGTTCACCGCGCATATGCATGATGATCACTGGAATATTCAGCTCTGCTGCGGTCTGCAATGCATTCGGCCGAGTCAAAGCACGGACATCATTCCAGATATGCGCTCCGGCCTGAACTGCTGCGCGTATGACTTCAGGTTGCGACGTATCAATCGAGAGAATGATATTATGTTTGGATAAAGCTTCAACCACAGGCACCACGCGGCGAATTTCTTCCTCCACTTCTACTGCTGCTGCACCTGGACGGGTCGATTCACCCCCAATGTCGATGACGGTTGCGCCTTCAGCCATCATTTCCAGTGCGCGGGCGACTGCATCTTCTTTTTGATTATGCCGGCCACCATCACTAAAAGAATCCGGGGTGACATTGAGAATCCCCATTACATGCGGCTGGGATAAGTCCAATTTTAAATCACCAAATGTCCATACATGTGGTAACAAAGGCATCAGCTGCATGATTCAATACTCACTTAAAATAACCCCGATATTGTCTTATGGATAGTTAATTAAAGCAAAGATGAATAAGGCCAGGACCTAGATTTCGAAGTAATTATTTCGGGAATATTGCATCATCTTAGTTTGTAATAATGTTTTCACATCTGACCATTCACTTTCTAAAATACTATAGATGTAGCTATCTCGAATAGTGTGTCCATCTTTACGCAGCATATGACACCTGATAATGCCATCCCGCTTGGCACCTATTGCTTCAATCGCTTTCTGGCTAGGAAGATTCAAGTGATCAGTCCGAAAGCCGACAACCTGAACGTTTAAACTTTCAAAAGCATGTCTTAACAAGAGATACTTACATGCGCGATTTACATAAGTTCTGTGATAGCCCTTGGCATACCAGGTATAACCAATTTCAAAACGTGGAATTTCCGTCTTAATATCATGATAACTGGTAGTTCCAATTGCTTGGCCGGAGTTTAAATCAATTACGGCAAAAACCATTCTTTCACCTTGAGCCTGTTGTTCGAAAGCTTGAGAAAAATATTTTTTTAAGTTAGGCAGATAAGGCACTGAGTTATATAAAATCTCGCCTAAATTTTCTTCAGCGCATGCGATGGCTAAATCAGAAAAATGTTCCCAGCTCAACGGTTCAAGACGAAGCTGGTAAACACTGGATTCCAGCACAGGTATATTCATTTTTATTTTCTTATTCATTTTTAATAGCTCAATATAACATTCAAAAAGATATGACAAAAATGACAAGCATAAAAAAACCACCCGAAGGTGGTTTTTTTATTGAACTTAGTTCGCTGGCAATGGCGGAGGAGTCAACGGACCATCATCTGGGGTTACATCAATCACAGGATTTTCCGCAACATAGACTTTTGGTGGCTGAGGCTCACGACCTTCCATGATGTCACGAATTTGATCACGATCAATGGTTTCCCATTCCATCAAGGCTTTCACCATCGCATGGGCAATATCTTTTTTGCTTTCCAAGATATCGCGTGCGATTTTATATTGCTCATCTAGAATTCGACGAATTTCACGATCGACTTCTAGTTGTGTGGTTTCCGAAATACTGCGGCTACCAATACTGCCCATGAAAGATTGCTGTGCATCTTCTTCATAGACCATGACACCGAGTTTGTCCGACATACCATATTTGGTCACCATCGCACGTGCCATTTTGGTTGCACGTTCGAAGTCATTTGAAGCGCCGGTCGACATCTGGTTAATGAAGACTTCTTCAGCAATACGGCCACCAAACAAAATCGAAAGTTCATTCAACATTTTGTCTTTGTAATGGCTGGTCTGGTCAAATTCAGGCAGCTGCCAGGTAACACCTAAAGCCCAGCCACGTGGCATGATTGTCACCTTATGCACAGGATCTGTACCTGGCAAGCTTTCAGCAACAATCGCATGCCCTGCTTCATGATAAGCCGTCGCACGACGCTCTTCATCACGAAGTACCATCGATTTACGCTCAGGACCCATATACAGCTTGTCTTTTGCATCTTCAAAGTCATGCATATCGACGGTGTTTTTGTTACGGCGTGCAGCAAATAAAGCAGCTTCATTCACCAGGTTTGCTAATTGCGCACCCGAGAAGCCCGGTGTACCACGTGCAAGAACTTTAACATCCACACCTGTCACTGAAGGCAATTTTTTCAAATGTACATTCAGGATTTGTTCACGACCTTTAATGTCTGGCAAACCAACCACAACTTGACGGTCAAAACGGCCTGGACGAAGAAGTGCTTTATCCAGTACATCTGCACGGTTGGTTGCAGCAATCACGATAATGCCTTCATTGCCCTCAAAGCCGTCCATTTCAACCAGCATCTGGTTCAGTGTCTGTTCACGTTCATCGTGACCACCACCAGTACCTGAACCACGATGACGACCGACTGCATCAATCTCATCAATAAAGATGATACATGGCGCATGACGTTTCGCCTGTTCGAACATGTCACGAACACGGGATGCACCGACACCGACAAACATCTCAACGAAGTCAGAACCTGAAATACTAAAGAATGGAACTTTCGCTTCACCGGCAATGGCTTTGGCAAGTAGGGTTTTACCCGTACCTGGAGGACCGACCATTAACACACCGCGTGGAATACTCGCACCCAGACGTTTAAATTTGGTTGGATCTTTCAGGAAATCTACGATTTCAACGACTTCTTGCTTGGCTTCGTCACAACCAGCAACATCAGTGAAAGTGACTTTAATCTGGTCTTCAGACAGCATTTTGGCTTTAGATTTACCAAAACTCATTGGGCCGTTTTTACCACCTGCACCGCCACCCATGTTGCGCATAAAGAACATGAATAACAAAATGATTAAAAGTACAGGGAAACTTGCAATAAGCAACTGCATGAGCAAGCCTTGACGTTGTGGTGCTTCACCTTCAACCACAACATTATTTTTAATCAGGCTTGGCATCAGTTCAGGATCCTGAACTGCCGGACGGATACTTTCAAACTCTGAACCGTTCGATTTTTCGCCACGGATTCTTTCGCCGTCAATCACAACTTGTTTAATTTGGCCAGCATTGACCGCGGCAACAAACTCTGAGTAGTTCATTGTAGTCGGTTGATTGCGGTCACTGACGTTGCTGAAGATTAACACCAGCACACCCAGTATCACGAGCCACAATACGGCATTCTTAAAAAGATCGCTCAAAGCTTTATTCCCATTCCAATCTAATTTGATCATGCCCTGTTCAGGGTGACCTTAATACTTAAGCTGTAAATCAACTTACAATTATCTGAAAACGTACAAAATGCACAATTTTTAACGACTTGGCAAGTAGACTTATTTTAAAGCCTTCTTACGTCCCTGCCCGATCAGGAAAACTTCCTTGGAGCGAGCACGTGATGCCAAAGGTTTAGATGTTTTCAGAACATCAAAACTATCAACCACTTGCTTACGGAATTCGTCAAAACCTGAACCTTGGAAAACTTTTACCACAAATTGACCTTTAGGGCCTAGCACCTTGTTGGCAAAATCCAGTGCAAGTTCACACAAGTAAATCTGACGCGGTTGATCTACAGCCTTATTACCTGATGTATTGGGGGCCATATCTGAAATTACAACGTCTACAGTACGACCATCTAAAATTTCTAACAATTGCTGGAAGACTTCTTCTTCACGAAAGTCGCCTTGCAAGAAAGTCACATCAGGTAATGCATCCATTGGTAAAATGTCAGATGCAATCAATAAACCCTTGTCACCGACTAGCTTACCTGCGATTTGTGACCAACTCCCGGGAGCTGCACCCAAGTCGACTACGGTCATGCCGGGTTTGATGATCTTGTACTTTTCTTGCATCTCTAAGAGCTTATATGCTGCACGCGCACGATAGCCGTCCTTTTGTGCCTTTTTCACATAAGGATCGTCTAAATGCTCTCTCATCCAATCACGACTACTTTTAGATAACTTTTGGTTGGTAATGCGTGTAGCCATAACTCTCTAAATAAAAAAACGTCTAATTATTAATTGTACGTGAAAAAGACATATTTTGCAGTATACATGTGTATCTAAATCTAGGAGTTTTGCTCGTTATGAAGAGATATTGGAAATGATTATTTCCTGATAATTTAAAGCGTTTGTTTTTTGCTTTTGCTATACTAAGCCGTTTTAAAATTCAGGTTATCTCTCATGGCGTCTTTATCTATTCAGGAACGTAAGCGTTTACGTCAAATCGGACATGCTTTAAACCCGGTCGTTATGCTGGGTGACAAAGGCCTGACTGAAAATGTCATCGAAGAATTGGCGCGTGCTTTAAACGATCACGAACTGATTAAAGTAAAAATCGTAGCTGAAGATCGTGAAGCGCGTGCAGCATTGATTGCTGAAATTTCAGAAGCGACTGGTGCCGAAGTAGTTCAAACTATTGGTAAAATTGCGCTGCTTTACAAGAAAGCTGCGAAACAAAACCAAAAATTGTCCAACCTTGTCCGTTTCGCTCATCTGTCTAACTAAGTACAGGACTTATGGCAAGTTACGAACTTAGCGCATTTGATCGCCGTTTTCAGGCCATCTCTCTGGTTGCCGCCATTGAACAGCAAGGCCCATGCAATTTAAATGTGGGCTTCTGGATCCGTGATCCCAATCAGTACATCTTGTGGCCCGACATGGTGACGGCACATCCCCGTCAGGATTTCCTGTGGGAACAGACCTGCTTTGAAATTTTTATTGGGGTTCAGGGCGAAGATTTTTATCGTGAGATTAATCTTTCCCCTTCTCAGGCCTGGCAGGCTTATCAATTTGAAGAATACCGTTATCCTGAAGATATGCCACCGCAAGCTGCGGATGATATTGAGCTGAATCAGCTCAAACGTACGCATTATGGTCTTAATGTCAGTGTAGATCTGACTGATTTTATGGCAACACATAAACTGAAATGGGAAAACTTGTTCCTGGGTTTATCTGCTGTTTTAAAAACCTCACAAGGTGATCAATACTATGCCATGCAGCATAGTAGTCCTCAGGCAGATTTTCATAATAAACGTGACTGGTTGCATGTGTTTTAAATAGATTGACGCTGTGCATCAG